>NZ_CP044424.1 GCF_008824185.1 Paracoccus pantotrophus | reverse complement strand
GCAGTCTCCTCCATATACATGAACGACGGGTTGCCCGCGTCTGATGCCTTGTCGGTCCTTGCTTCAGGCGCCGCCGACGACTGGCAGCGCCAGGGTTTCATGGTCGCCGAAGCGGCGGACGACCGAGCGCAGGTATTCCTCGGGATTGGCGCCCAGCCCGGCGAATTCGGGGACGGGGCCAGCGGCCATCGCCTCGATTGGCGTCAGCCCCAGATCGGCGGCCATCGCCAGCCGGTCGCGCGTCGCCCGCAGATAGGCGCGGGTCTGCGCGATGCCTTCGCCCGCGCGGTGGAAGCGGCCATGCCCCGGCACCACCCCGGCGGGGCCGAGCCCTTCCAGCCGGTCCAGCGCCGCCAGCCAGGTCGCGAAATCCGCGTCTGGCAGGCTGGGCGCGCGGTCCAGGAACACCAGATCCCCGGCGACCAGCACGCCGGTCGCCTCATCGAGGATGGCCAAATCGGCGGCGGTGTGGCCGGCCAGCGGGATCATCCGCAGGGTCCGGCCGCCGATGGCGCGCGGGCCGGCCTCGACCTCGCCGGTCGCGGGCATGGTCCGGGTCCCCGAGATCCAGCTGCCGAGGATCGAATACAGCGTCTCGGCATAATCCTGGGCATATTCGCGGCAGGTCGCGGATGTCGCCGCCAGCGCCAGAACCGGCCGGTCGGCCAGCGGCGCGTTGCCAAACCAGTGGTCCGGGTGATGGTGGGTGTTGATCGTCGCGACGAGCCCGCCCAGCCGCTGGTCGGCAAAGGCGCGGATCTCGGCCCCCATGGCGGCGGTCGAGCCGCTGTCGACGACCAGCGCGCCCTGATCGGTCGCCAGCAGCGCCACGTTGACGATGTCGCCGCCGTTCTCGCGGGTGAAGACCTCGCGCCGGCCCTCGATCATCCATATTCCGTCTGCAACTTCGACTGGCTGCAGGCCATATCTGCGCGGCTGCGCGAAGATGGGCAAGGGCAGCGTCAGGACGGCGGCCCCGGCCAGCAGCGCCCGGCGGGAAAGGCTCATGGCGCGTCCTCCACCCGGCCCGCGAAGGCATAGCCCAGGTTGTCGCGCGCCCGGATCGCGACCGGCCCGCGCGCCAGGTCGAGCGGCAGCAGGAAAGTCAGCGCCGGGTTCTCCTCCAGTGGCTCGTGCAGCTCCAGCGCGGCGATCTCGGCCCCGGCGGCGTCGAGCAGAGCCAGTTCGGTCAGGTGATGCGCCGGGATGCCGTCCGCCAGGCCGGTGTCCTGCGGATGGCGCAGCCGTAGCCGCAGTCGCCCGGTTTCGGCCCAGAGCCGGGCGCGCAATTCGCCGAAGCCCTGCTGCCAGTCGGGTCGGTGGTGCGCAGCGGCGGGCGCGCTGCATCCGCCGCCAAGCGCGCTGACATAGGCCGCGCCGACCAGCCATTCGCCCGCCCCCGTCTCGGCCCCGGTCTCGGCCGAGGCGCGCAGGGCGCCGCCGACCTCGTATTTCACGCCGAAGCCCAGCAGGGGCAGGGCGCGGCCGGGGCGAAAGACGATGGCCTTGGGAAAGGGGCTGTAGTCGATGGTGACGACGATGCGCCGGATCGGCTGCGCGACGGCGGTGGCGTCGATCAGGAAGGGCACATGGCGGGAATCCTCGGCCGCGCGCGGCGCCAGGACGGCGACGGCCGGATCGTTGCGCCAGGCCGCGGGGTCGCCCAGGAATTCCTGCCGGTGCGACGGCCACATGCCGCTGTCGAACGCATCGCCCCCCACGGCGGCCGGCCCGGTCCTGCCGGTCAGCAGCGGGGGCGAGGCGGCGCCGGGCAACCTGTCCGTCAGCAGCGCCATGGCCCTAGTTCCTCAGCACGCCATGGATCAGCTCGGCGGCCGCCGGCGCATGCGAGGCGCCGCTGCGCAGCATGTGCGCCGCCTGGTCCAGCACGGTCACGGCGCGCGGCGCGCCCGAAAGCGCCTCGAAGCCGCTGCCGGCGCTTTCCAGCTCGGCGGCCAGCGCCTGGGCCTGATCGGCCCCGGCATCGAGCGGCAGCGCCTTGACCTTGTCGTAAAGCGCCGCGATCTCGGTGCTTTTCTCCGCCAGCGCGTCGGCATCGGGGCGGGTCTCGATATAGGTGCGGATCGCCCAGATCGCCTGCTGGTTCAGGATGCCCTCGAAGGGCGGCATCTTCACCGCGCCGTTCTGCTCATAGCCGTGCAGGATGCGGTCCAGATACCATTCGTCGCCGAAGGCGCTGGCCTCGAGGAAGCGCAGGTCCGGCGCCAGCCCGCCCGAGATCGCCTCGAGCCCGTGGCAGCGCGCGCAATTGCTGTTGAAGCCCTTGGCACCGATCTCGACGGCCTTGAACAGCACCGCGCCGTCCGCCTCGCGCCAGGGGTTTTCGCTGGCCATCTCGGCCGGAAGTTCGGGCAGGCCGGCGGTGTCGACCGCCTGCGGGGCGGTGTCGCCATGGCCAAGCGCCATCGATGCCCAGAGAGCGAGTGAGACGGCAAGAGGAAAGGTCTTGCTTATCCTGCGGGTCATGTTCCAAAGTCCTTCGCGCGTATCCGTTGTGCGTTGCGTCCTGGTCAAATTTCCTTGAGATCGAGAAAGGGTAAATTGTGCCATGGTCGTATTGCGCACCCTCCGCAGGGCCCGGAGCCTGCGGTCCCGCCCCGGAATCGGGGCATTTCTCCTGCTTCTGGCGGGGGTTTTCCCCTTGGCCGTCGCGGCCGAGCAGCCAGTGCTGTTCGACGAAAGCGGCTATCGCCTGGACGGCTATCGCGCCCCGGTTCCCGAAGCGGTGCCGGGGGCGAGGACGCTCGACCTTGCGCAGGTGCGGGCGCTGATCGGCCAGGGCTGGATCCCGGTCGACGTGATGGGCGCCCGGGTTTTCGGGATCGGCGCCGACGGCACATGGATCCTGCCCGAGCGGCACCGCTCGATCCCCGGCGCGCGTTGGCTGCCGGTGGTCGGCTGGGGCCGGCTGGAGCCATGGCAGAGCGATTATCTGGATGCGAGCCTGGAGCGGATCACCGGCGGCGACCGCAAGGCGGGGCTGATCCTGTTCTGCAAGTCGGATTGCTGGCTCAGCTGGAACGCCGCCAGGCGCATCGCCGGGCGCGGCTATGTCAACCTGGGCTGGTTCCCCGGCGGGGTCGATGCCTGGGCGGATGCCGGCCTGCCGCTGGTCGAGATCCGGCCCGAGCCGCATCGCGGCAGCTGGTCGCGCTGATCGCCGCCGCCCGGCGGGGGGTCAGCCATGCGCGGCGGTCACGGTCTTGAGGCGGGTGAAGCCGTAGAGCGCCTCGAAACCCTTCTCGCGGCCATGGCCGGATTTGCCGACCCCGCCGAAGGGCAGCTCGATGCCGCCGCCGGCGCCGTAATTGTTCACGAAGACTTGGCCGCTGCGGATCTTGCGCGCCAGCCGCAGCTGGCGCGCGCCGTCGCGGGTCCAGATGCCGGCGACCAGCCCGTATTCGGTACCGTTGGCGATGCGGACCGCCTCGGCCTCGTCCTGGAAGGGGATCAGCACCTGCACGGGGCCGAAGATCTCCTGCTGGGCCAGCGCATGGCCGGGATCGACCTCGGAAAACAGCGTCGGCAGCACGAAATGCCCGCCCGGCGCGGCATCGGGATGCAGCCTGCCCTCGGCCGCCAGGGTCAGCTCGGCCTTGCCGCGGTCGATGAAGCCTATGAGGCCGAGGGCGGGCGCGTCACCACCGACCTCTTTGCCGACCAGTCCTATTTCGAGGACGAGGCCCTGCTGCACGAACTGTTCACGGCCAAGCTGGAAGCTCACGCCGGCACCATCATTGCCGATGGCTGGAAATGGGCCGAGCCGATCCGGGACAGCTATGTCGGCTATTACGAGATCGAGGCGCGCAAGCTGGATCGCATCTATGCGCAGGAAGGCGAACTCTCCGAAGCCGAGGCCGAGCGTTATGATGAACTGGCCGAACTGGCGAACGGCGACGTCCTCGATGCCGAGGGCGAGGCCGAACTGGCCGCGCTGCAAGCCATTCTGGACGGCGGCTTTACCGACGAGCAAAGGGCCGTGTCCGGCGTCCTGTTCTATGTGGATCAGAGCGGTGCCCTGAAAACACTCGAAGGGCTGGTGACGCGCGAGGACCGCGCCACAGCCATCGAGGCCGGATTCCTGCGCCCATCGGTTCATAACGAGAGCGGCAGCGACACCCCGAAATCGCCCATCAGCAACGCGCTGCGCGACGACCTCGGCCGCGTTGCCATGGGTGCGCGGCAACATGCCATCCTGCGCGATCCCGACCTGCTGCTGGACCTTCTGGCCTATCAGTTGCAATCGACATGTGCTGCGGTTTCCCGGCCAGCTGGTCGCGGTCGAGCTGGACAAGGCCGTCCTGCTGTCCCTGCGCCAGCTCATCCTTGATGGACACCCCAACCGTTTCGGCAGGCCGGGGAGGGGTTTTCGCGCCGAGGACTGGACGACCCGCGCCTTGATGGACGTGAATAATCAGCTTGCCCGGCTCGATCGCATCGAGCGCCGAAACACCCCCTGAAATATCCTTGTGGTGAGGATGACTGGCCGCTCCCTCGGGGGCGGCTCTTTTTTTTGCCCTGTTCCTGGTGTTCGCCGGCGCCGTCGCCCTGGCAGGCCAGAACGCCGGCGCCGACGCGGCGCTAAGGCCGCGCCGGGCCCGCTGCGCGGCCAGAAGCAGGGCATTGCCGTGTTGCATTTGGTTCTAAATATGGTATCATATTTTAGCATGAATAGAGGGTGATATGACGGATTGTGAAAAGGGTGCGCTAGCAAAGCTCGCGCTGTTTGCTCTTGGAGCATTCGCCATCCTTCGCCTGACGTATACTGACGGCTGGAGGTTTGACTCGATCCTGGGGTGCGCGGCGAATGCGACGCTGATCGTGGGCGTCCTCGCCCAGATCGCGCTGGAAATGCTGGTGCGCTTCGCTCCGGATAGCTGGCTGCCGGACGATGTGCTCGCCGAATTGCCGATATGGCAAACAGGGGTGGTCTTGCTGTCCATGATCGCTGCCTCGGTCAGCCTGCTCATCGCGCAATGAATGACCTTGTGGAGATCGAACATGCAACGTGTTGAAGCCCAGATTGCGGTCAGTGTCTCTGATCTGAAGAAAAGCCCGACCGCCATCATGGATCAGGCGCAAGGCGAGGCCGTCGCCGTGCTGAACCACAATCGCGTCATGGCTTATATGGTCCCGGCCGATGTTTACGAGGCGATGATGGAGCGGCTGGACGACCTGGCGCTTGTCGATGTCATTAAGGCCCGGGCGGATGAAACGCCGATCAGCGTGGGCCTCGATGACCTTTGAGCTTAAGTTCCTGCCATCCGCACTGAAGGAGTGGAAAAAGCTCGGTGCCACGCTTCGGGAGCAGTTTCGGAAGAAGCTGGCCGAACGTCTGGAGCAGCCCCGTGTTCCTGCTGATGCGCTGCATGGTCTGGAAGATCATTACAAGATCAAGCTCCGCAGCGCCGGCTACCGACTCGTCTATCGCGTGGAGGATGCAGAAATTACCGTCACTGTGGTCGCAGTTGGTCGTCGCGAACGAAGCGAGGTGTATAAAGCTGCAAGCGCACGGCGCGATGATCGACCCAAAAGCTGACGTCCATTCTGGACCTTGAAAAGCGGCAGATAGTTTCGGGAGGATCCGCGCAGGACCATCAGACCAGGCGCAGCGTGGCCGCCCCCTCGGGGCGGCTTTTTCTTTGCCCTGTTCCTGGTGTTCGCCGTCGCCGTCGCCCTGGCAAGCCAGAACGCCGGGCCCGCTGCGCGGCAGAACCGTCGCGCCATCGGTCGCGTCCGGCTGTTAACCCGGCCAGCGCCAGGCGCAGGCCGGGGCCGGACCTATCCACCACCACACGGATCTTGTCATTCTACCACCCTGGTCAAGGACGGCGGCCGCGCGAGCGCGGCCTTGCAAGCGGCCCGTGCCGGGCCGTCCCTGACTCAGCGTGTCCGCATGCCTGCGACCGTGCGGGGCGGCTAGAGCCTCGCAATCTTCGGTCTCATCGCTTACATTTCACAAGGAGCATCCAATGAGCGACGTTGACATGACCACCGCCGAACAGTCCCTTGCCGACGACAAGATGCGGGCCGAGATCGCCAAGCTGATCGCGGAAACCTCGAAGATCAATGCCGAGGCCCGCTGGTATCCGCTGGCCGTTGCAACCGGACTCGTCGGCGCCATCGCCGGCCTGACAGCCTTCATCATCAAGCTCTTCGGTCTCTGACCTATGCGGCCCCTTCGGGGGCCGCTTTTACTTCAGCCGGGCGTAGCCTGGTCATTATCTTCCCCGCCAGCAATGCGGAATCGGCCGCGGACGAGGCGGCGCGGAACGGCCGCGGATCATCGTGCAGATCGGCCCAGGCATGGCCCGTCCAGAACGTCGCAACGTAGAACTTCATGATTCCTCTCCTGACGGCAGCATCCTTATACCTGCGCTGGCAATGAGAAGCGCCCGCACCTCGTCGCGGTCCTGCTCGCTCATATCAGATACCTCAGGAAGCTTGGCTCGGGCGAACGTGACCTTCACGCCGAACGTGACCTCAACTTGGTCCTCTGCCGTATCATCCTTATTTTCCATGGTGGAACTTCAAGCCAAATCCGTTTCAGAAAAATCGCCGCCCTTGTAGAGCAAGGGCACATGGTAAGCTTTCGCGCAGGCGTAGGAGAGCGCGTCCCCGAAATTAAGCTGCGCCGCGTGTCCGACGACCTTGCCGTAAACCGACAGCGCCCGGATCGCTTCCTTCCCCATCCCCGTGGTGATGTGCATCTCTTGCGCTTCGGCCGCCTCGAAAAACCCGTCCACCAGCTCGGCCGCCGCGGCAAAGTCCTCGGCTGCCGCCGGGCCCTTGCCGCGGGCCTGCACCTTGGCCCTGACCAGGGCGAGCGTCGCTTCCATCCGCACGACAGGCGAGAACCGCAGCGTGCCACGCGCGGCCTCCATCGCCTTCAGCAGCCCAGGCGCTTCCGGTTCGTTCAGCAGCACCGAGACCACCGCGCTTGCGTCCAGGAACATCAGTTCTCGCCCCATTGCTCGTCAAAGAACGGCTTCAGGTCTTCGCCCGTGCTGACGAAACCAGCCGCCGCGGCCTTAGCCTGCACCTTCCCCACGCGGGTGGAAAGGCTCTCGCGCGCCGACAGGGCATTGATCTGTGCCATCAGGGCCTGCCGGACCGCTTCGCTCTTGTTCGTCTGCCCCGTCATGGCGCAATATCTAACGAGCAGAGCGTCGATCTCATCCCCTTTGATGTGTATTGCCATCAGTGTATCCCCTATAGTATACACCGTATGTATAGCAAGGGATACACTAGCGCAAGCCGCTTCCGCCGATTAGGAACATCATTGTCAATTGGAATGCACATGGTAATGAAGTCAACTATTTCAATCTATAGCACTTTTGCGAATCTCACGCTGCTGCTGGCAACCGTTCTGCTCATGTGGATGTATTTGCCTATGCAAGCGGAGTTCCTTTACGCTCACTGGCTTGCCTTCTCCAGTCTTGATCCCGTTGCTCATTGGTTTCGAACAGGAGTAATGAGATCATTCTGCTATTTCCTGCTCGGTTGGGTCTACCTGTTCGGCTGTGCCATGGTCTCAATCGCAATTGGGAGTCTGAAAAAGCACTTCCTGAAATCAAGGAGAGCCCATCGGTCGCCTGACAGGGCTTAGGATCTGCCCTCGTTCGTTGGCATTCTGGTCGATTGAGGTATATACCTTTGGGCTATGTGCATTCTAAGGTTGGAACCTAGAAAAACCTAGTTGCGTGGCTTCTGGTCCGTTACGTGCAAAATCTGGTTGAAATCCCATTCGGTTATGTTATGCTGTTTCGTGCAAAACATGGTTGGAGGGAGGCATGGCAGAAAACGGCAACGGATCGACATCCACGCTCGCGGACTTCATCTGGAAGAACGCGGAAGACCTGTGGGGCAACTTCAAGCACACCGACTTCGGCAAGATCATCTTGCCGTTCACGCTCCTGCGGCGTCTGGAGTGCGTGCTGGAGCCGACCCGCGAGGAAACCCGGAACACCTTCCTCGCACACAAGGACAGCGGACTCGACCTTGACCTGATTCTGCGCCAGACCACCGGGTATCCCTTCTACAACACCTCCGAATACGCGCTCGCCACGCTGGGCGGCACGAAGACGCGGCAAAACCTTCAGGACTACGTTGCCCATTTCTCGGACAACGCGCGGGTCATCTTCGAGCAGTTCGACTTCGGCAACACGGTGATCCGGCTCGACAAGGCCGGGCTGCTGTTCAAGATCTGCAAGAACTTCGCGGCGGTTGATCTGCATCCCGACGTAGTGCCGGATCGGGTGATGAGCAACCTCTACGAGCACCTCATCCGGCGCTTCGGTGCCGAGGTCAATGAAGGCGCCGAGGACTTCATGACGCCGCGCGACGTGGTGCATCTGGCAACGTCGCTCCTGCTCGACCCCGACGACCAATTGTTCGAGGCTAACCCTGGCCTGATTCGCACCCTCTACGACCCGACCTGCGGCACGGGCGGCTTCCTAACCGACGCCATGAACCACGTCGCCGACTACGGCAATCGCTTCAAGGTGCCGCCGGTTCTGGTCCCCCACGGGCAGGAGCTTGAACCGGAGACACATGCCGTCTGTCTGGCCGGCATGCTGCTGCGCACGCTGCCGACCGATCCGGGGCGCGACCTGTCGAAGAACATCAAGCTTGGCAGCACGCTCTCCAACGACCAGTACGCCGGCGAACGCTTCCACTACGGCCTCGCCAATCCACCCTTCGGCAAGAAGTGGGAGAACGACCAGAAGGCCGTGACCGACGAGCACAAGGACAAGGGTTACGACGGGCGCTTCGGCCCCGGACTGCCGCGCATCAACGACGGCTCCATGCTCTTCCTGTTGCACCTGGCAAGCAAGCTGGAGCTTCCGCACAAAGGCGGTGGCCGTGCCGCCATCGTGCTGTCGGGGTCGCCCCTGTTCAACGGCGGCGCCGGCTCAGGCGAATCGGAAATCCGCCGCTGGCTGCTGGAGAATGATGTTGTCGATGCCATCGTGGCCCTGCCCACCGAAATCTTCTTCCGCACGGGGATCGGCACCTACCTCTGGATTCTGTCCAATAAGAAGCCGGCGGCTCGCCGCAACAAGGTGCAGTTGATCAACGCCACGGGCCTGTGGGTATCGATCAAGAACGAGGGCAACAAGCGCCGCATGATCAGTGACGAGCAGATGCGGCAGATCGTGGACATCTACGGCGCGGCCGAGGATGGCGAACTGTCCCGGATACTCGACTATCGCCGCTTCGGCTATCGGCGCATCAAGGTGCTGCGTCCCTTGCGCATGTCGCTGCACGTCACGGCCGAAGCCTTGGCACGCCTCAAGGAGAGCAAGGCATGGGGCAAGTTGAACGAGGCCCAGCAGGCTGCGTGGGATAGCGCCCTGTCGCCCCACATGGGAGAGGTCAAGCCGTTCGCCTGGGCAGAAACCTTCGCGGCGGAGGCGGCCAAATCCGATACGGTCATCGGTAAGGTCGGCAAGACCTTCATCAAGGCCATGATCGACGCCTTCGGCACCCGCGACCCGGAAGGCGAGCCGGTACAAGATGCCGACGGCCAGCCCGTGGCCGATTCCGAATTGACCGACTACGAGAACGTTCCGCTGGTCGACAGCGTGCAGGACTACTTTGCCCGCGAGGTGCTGCCGCACGTACCGGATGCCTACATCGACGAGAACTTCCGCGACGACAAGGACAAGGAGGTCGGCAAGGTCGGCTACGAGATCAACTTCAATCGCTACTTTTACAAGTATGTGCCGCCGCGCAAACTGCACGACATTGACGCCGAGTTGCAGCAGGTCGAAGCTGAAATCGCTGCTCTGCTAGGCAAAGTCACTGAGTAAGAAACGGAGCGAGTCATGGCTGCAACCAACTTCAAGACCGAGAACAACACATTCAGGAAGCTCATCGGGAACGGTTTGACGTACCGCATTCCACGCTTTCAGCGCGACTACAGTTGGACCAACGAGGAATGGGAAGACCTGTGGATGGATCTCCTGGGGACGCTCAAGGCCGACGGGGAGAGTGCGCACTACATGGGATACCTGGTCTTGCAGTCCGCCGACGACAAGACCTTCGATGTCATTGATGGCCAACAACGCCTCACAACTATCAGCATCATTGTTCTCGCCATTCTCAAGAACATCCAGCGGCTGATCAATGCGGGCAATGACGCCGAGCCGAACAAGCGCCGCATGGATCAGATTCGGCAGACCTACGTGGGCTACCTCGATCCCGTGACGCTGGTCGCGCGCCCCAAGCTGACGCTCAATCGCAACAACAACACGTATTTCCAGACCTATCTGGTGCCACTCGGGCATCTTCCGCAGAGGGGCTTCCGCGCCTCGGAGCATTCACTCCGCAAAGCCTTCGAGTGGTTCGACAAGCGCGTAGCCGAATACCTCAAGGCCAGTACAGGCGACGAGGGCATGCGCCTCGCGAAGCTTGTGGAAGACATTAGCGACCGCCTGTTTTTCACGGTGATCACCGTTACCGATGAACTCAACGCCTACAAGGTGTTCGAGACGCTCAACGCCCGTGGTGTGCGCCTGTCAGCGACCGATCTGTTGAAAAACTACCTGTTCTCGGTTCTCGACCGGGGTGGAGAGACCGATCACGAACTGCGCAACCTGGAAGACCGGTGGGAGTCCATCGTCGGCCGGCTCCAGTCAGAGAACTTCCCGGATTTCCTTCGCGTGCACTGGAACAGCCGCCGCAGCTTTGCGCGCCAGGCCGATCTGTTCAAGACCATCCGGGCACAGGTCAGTACAGCGGAGGCCGTGTTCCAGTTGCTGCGAGACATGGAAGAAGACCTTGATACCTACTTGGCCTTGTCTTCGCCGGAACCATCCGACTGGCCACAGGAGGACAAGCAACTGGCGGGGGTACTGAAGACCTTCCGAGTGCGACAACCGTTCCCGCTACTGCTCGCAGCCAAGCGAATCTTCGACGCTCCCGATTTCACGGGGCTACTGCGCTCGACGGTTGTTATCTCGATGCGGTTCAACGTCATCGGCTCCTACAGCACTGCGGAGCAAGAGCGAAAGTACAACGAGGTCGCCGAGCGTGTAGCGAGGAACGAATTGAGAACTCTCGGTCAGGCACTGCAATCCTTGCGCAGCATCTACCCGGATGATGCCGCGTTCAGAACAGGCTTCGCCGAGAAAACGATCCGAACCACCGATTCTCGAAACAACCGCGTGGTCCGCTTCATTCTCTGTGCCCTTGAAAAACACCTGTCCGGTCAAGCCCATGACTTCGCCAGTGACGCCTTCAATATCGAGCATATCCTGCCGCAAAACGCCCCGGATGGTTGGGGCGGGATCGGCAACGACGACGCGGAAGCCCTCGTGTACCGACTTGGCAACATGACGTTGCTCCAGGCCGGAGCAAATCGGGACTTGGGCAACCTGGATTACGCCCAAAAGCGGCCGACATACCAACAAAGCGGCTTTGCGATCACCAAGAAACTCGGTAACGACCATGCGGACTGGACCCCGAGCGGATCGCTGCGCACCAGAACTGGATGGCGACGCAGGCCACGGCAATCTGGCGCATCGCGCAATTGAGTTGAGGCGCGCATGAGTCACTACAAGCCATATTCGGCCTACAAGGATTCCGGCGTGGAGTGGATTGGCAAGGTGCCGATGCATTGGAGTGTGGTCAGGATCAAGCGCACGGCGCAAATTGCCACAGACCGCTGCAATGCCATTCCGGATGGATTGCCCTACATCGGACTGGAAGATGTCGAATCTGGCAGCGGGCAGTACAAGCCTACAGCAACGACATCTCGCCAGACTGAGGATTCAACGGTTGGACTGTTCTGTGCCGGTGATGTGCTGTACGGCAAACTCCGTCCATACCTTCGCAAATGCATCACTGGGCCAACAGATGGCGCTTGCTCAACTGAATTTCTCGTTCTCAAGCCATCATCGGTATTGCCGGCATGGCTCCAGAACTGGATGCTCACCACCGAGGTCACGCAACAGATTGAAGCTGGATGTGATGGGGCGAAAATGCCAAGAGCAGACTGGGAGCACGTCGGGTCGATTCACATCCCAATCCCGGATAGCACGGAACAGGAGTCCATCCTTGCCTCGCTCGACCGCGAAACCGGCCGTATCGACGCCCTGATCGCCAAGAAAACCCGATTCATCGAACTGCTGAAGGAAAAAATCACTGCTCTGGCGTCGCCTCCACCCGATTCGCCGAATCTCAGATGGGTACGACTTTCACATGTCTGTGACGTGATTTCGCGCCCAGTTCTCCAACAAGCTGGTAGCAGCTACACGAAGCTCGGGTTGTTCAATAGAGGGCGCGGAATTTTCAAACGTGACGATACCGACACCGAGGATATGGGTGACTCCGACTTCTTCTGGATTCAGTCGGGCGACTTAATTCTTAGCGGGCAGTTCGCATGGGAGGGAGCTGTAGCTCTGGCAAATGAAGAACATGTCGGGTGCGTTGTCTCTCATCGCTTCCCCGTGATTAGAGGTCGGGAGAAAGAGGTCCTAACCGAGTACCTTTACGCCTATTTTTTGACCGCGCACGGTGATTTTGTACTAAATGATTGTTCGCGTGGGTCTGCTGGCCGTAATCGCCCCCTGAACATGAATTTGTTGCTGGGGTGGAAGATTCCGATTCTTCCTATGCAAAATCAATTAGAAATAGCACGACTTGTTCAATTGGAAAGAGTAATTGGGGCGAAGGTAAACAGGAGCGTTGCTCTACTCAAAGAGCGCCGCTCCGCCTTCATCACCGCCGCCGTGACCGGCCAGATCGACCTGCGGGGAGAGGCGTAATGGGCCGTCGCTACTACCGCAGGCGCAACAGCAACTCGGCCGGCGCCCTGATCCGCGACTCCGTGGAGGTGGGCAACCGCCTGCCGTGGTGGGGCGCGGCCCTCATGGGCGTGGTGATGTTCTCGCTCTTCTACTGGGGCGTTCCCGCCTGGATTTATCACCAGTGGGAGAGCAATCCTGTTCGCTCCCCGCTTGGGGATCTGGTCCGGCAAGTCTTCGAGCGACGCATCCACTGGATTCAATACCTCGGCATCGTGCTGGGGCTGGTCGGCGCCTTCTTCGCCATCAAGAACTACTTCTGGTCCGAGCGGCTATCGCGGCACGGCGAACAGAGCGTCGGCCTCTTCTCGCGCCTACTCGGACGGCTCCTTGATTAACCCCTACTGAATCGGTGACTCGGCATGAGCGATACCGCCCATCAAGAAAAGCACTTCGAGAACTACATCGTTACCAAGTTCGCCGAGCAGGGCTGGCTGGTGGGCAATACGGTTGATTACGACACCGAGCGCGCCCTGTACCTCGACGACTTGATCGCCTGGCTCAATGATTCCGGCCAGGGCGAAAAGTGGGCCAAGCTCCAGAAGGACAACGGCGAGCGTGCCGGCGAAGTGCTGATGGACCGGCTCGCCAAGGCGCTGGCCGATCACGGCACCGCCAACGTCTTGCGCAACGGCTTCTCGATTGCCGGCTGCGGGCACATCGATCTCTCGGAAGCTGCGCCCGAGGACAAGCGCAACGAGACCGTGCTGAAGCGCTATGCGGCAAACCGTCTGCGCGTGGTGCCTCAGCTCGAATACCACCCGACACGCAAGCTGGCGATTGACTTGGTGCTGTTCATCAACGGGATTCCCGTCGCCACGGTCGAACTCAAGACTGACTTTACCCAGTCAGCCGCCGCCGCGATGGAGCAGTACCGTACCGACCGCCTGCCGGTCGATCCAAAGACCAAGCGTCGCGAGCCGCTACTGACTTTCAAGCGCGGCGCGGTCGTGCATTTCGCCATGTCGGACTCCGACATTCAGATGGCGACCAAGCTCGATGGCGAGAACACCTTCTTCCTGCCGTTCAACCAGGGCAACGAGGGCCATGCGGGCAATCCGCCGCGCCAGGATGGCGAGTACCCGGTCGCCTATTTCTGGGAAAAGATCTGTCAGCGCGATGCGTGGCTGCGCATCTTCCACAGCTTCGTCTACGTCGAGAAGAAGGATGTGGTCGATCTGAAAGGCAACTGGTCGAAGAAGGAGACCCTGATCTTCCCGCGCTACCACCAGTGGGACGCGGTGAATGCCATGATCGCGGACGCCAAGGCCAACGGGCCGGGCATGCAGTATCTGTGCGACCACAGCGCCGGCTCCGGCAAGACCAGCACCATCTCCTGGACTGCGCACGATCTGGTGAAGCTGCGCCGGGATAACGGCGACCCGATCTTCAACAGCGTCATCATCGTCACCGACCGGACGGTGCTCGACGGTCAGCTTCAGGACGCCATCAAGCAGATCGACCACCAGTTTGGGGTGATCGCCGCCATCGACCGGCAGAAGTCGTCCAAGTCCAAGAGCAAGCAGTTGGCTGAAGCCTTGCTGGCGGGCACGCCGATCATCGTGGTGACGATCCAGACCTTCCCGTACGCGATGGAGGCCATCGTCACCGAGGAGGGGCTAAAGGACAAGAACTTCGCGGTCATCATCGACGAGGCCCACGCCTCGCAGACCGGATCGACGGCGACCAAGCTTCAGGCGACGCTCTCCCTCTCCGGCGGCATGGGTGAACTGACCGTGGAGGAATTGCTGGAGAAGCTTCAGCAGTCCCGTGTGCGCCCCAGGAACATCAGCAACTTTGCCTTCACCGGCACCCCGAAGCACTCGACCTTCATGCTCTTCGGTCGCCGGCCCGACCCAATGCGCCCGGCCTCGAAGACCAACATGCCCGGCGCCTTCCACCGCTATTCGATGCGGCAGGCCATCGAGGAGAACTTCATTCTCGATGTGCTGAAGGGCTACGTGCCCTACAAGACGGCCTTCAATCTCGGCAAGCAGATCGAAGACAAGAAGCGGGTCAGCAGCAAGCAGGCCAAGAAGGCGCTGGCGCAATGGATGTCGCTGCACCCGACCAACGTCACGCAGAAGGTGCAGTTCATCGTCGAGCACTTCAGCAAGAACGTGGCGCACCTCCTGGACGGCAAGGCCAAGGCGATGGTCGTGACCAGTTCGCGGGCTGCCGCCGTGCGCTACAAAAAGGGGTTTGACGCCTACATCGCCAAGCATCCCGAACATGCCGGTATCCGCTCGCTGGTGGCCTTCTCTGGCAAGATCACCGGCAAACAGGTGATGCACGCGGACGATGAGCGCCTGGCCGGCGACGTGTTCATCGTGGATGAGAAGGACGAGTTCACCGAAATCAACATGAACCCGGAGGTGAACGGACAGGATCTTCGCCTCGCCTTCGACCGTCCCGAATACCGGGTGATGCTAGTCGCCGACAAGTTCCAGACCGGCTTTGACCAGCCCAAGCTGGTGGCGATGTATATCGACAAGAAGATCGCCAACGATGTCGAGATCGTGCAGACCTTCGCCCGCCTCAATCGCACGGCGCCCGGCAAGGACGAAGTGTTCATCATCGACTTCGTGAATGACCCGGAGAACGTCCGCCGCGCCTTCTCGATGTACGACGAGGGGGCCGAGATCGAGGACGTGCAAGACCCCAACGTGGTCTATGAGATCAAGGAGCCGCTGGACGGGATGGGCTTCTACGATGCGGACGACTTGGCGGCGTTCAAGGAGGCCCGCTTCAAGACCATCCGCGACATCACCCAGGCCCATGATCCGCAGCATAAGGCACTGTACGCAGCGACCGAGCGACCGACGCGCATCTTCAACCAGCGCCTCAAGATGCTGCGCGATGCCGTTGCCACCTGGGAGGATGCCTACGAGAAGGCGCATCGCAATGGCGACGAGGCGGGCATGAAGTCCGCCGACCACCAGCGCCGCGACTTTGCCAATCAGGTCGCCGAACTGATGGCCTTCAAGAGCGGGCTTGGCCGTTTCTGTCGCACCTACGCCTACGTTGCGCAACTGATCGACTTCGGCGATCCCGAACTGGAGAACTTCGCCGCCTTCGCCAAGCTGCTCCAGAAGCGGCTCAATGGCGAGTCCCCGGAGAATGTCGATCTCAAGGGGCTGGTACTGACCGGGTTCGACATAAAGGCCAAGCCCGATCAGAAACCGGAGGACGAAGATCAGCCGACCCTCAAGCCCGTTGGTCCCGGTGGCAGAACCCAAACGGGCGACGATGCGGACTACCTGAGGGAGATCATCGACCGGCTCAACCGCCTGTTTGGTGACGCAGCGCCGGTACGCGACCAGATGGCCTTCGCCAACCAGGTCGCCGCAATCACCCGCGAGAACGACGTGGTGATGGCGCAGATCGAGAACAACACGCGCGATCAGGTCATGAAGGGCAACCTGCCCGGCGCCGTGCAGAGTGCGGTAGTCCGGGCACTCAGCTCGCATCAGAAGCTCGCCACGATTCTCCTGAAGGCGGACAAACAGGCCATGACGGCATTCACGGACCTGATCTACGAGTTGGATCGCGACCGGCGCAATCTCGACCTGGACGACACGAGTGCTTGACCTGCTCAATCTCTCCGGCGTCGAGCCAGCGGACCTGCGCTGCGAAGATGGTGTGATCACCGTCGTCGCCAACGCGGTCGATGGGAGTCCGCCGAAGTGCCCGGAATGTGCTCGCCCCATGTACCGGCACGGCAAACGCACCAGTATCTTCGCCGATACGCCATTGCAGATGCAGCCGACCCGGCTTGAGATCGTTCGGCCGCGCTACCGCTGTGATGCCTGCGGGAAAATGACGCTCCCGGAGCTTTCCTTCGTGGATGAGCGGCGGCGTGCCACGCGGCGTCTGGTCGATGCCATACGCGAACGTTGCCTCTCGACGACGTTTCACAGCATGGCGCAGCAGACGGGTCTTGCCGTCAACACGATCAAGAACATTGCGCATGACTTGATCGAGGAACTGGAGCGAACCGTCCGCTACGAGACCCCGGTCATCATGGGAATCGACGAGGTGAATCTGGCCGGCGGATACCGCTGCGTCATTACCAATCTGGCGACCAACAACGTCTTTGACATGCTGGAGGAGCGGACTCAGGAGCACCTGAAACCCTACTTCGAGAAGCTGCCCGACCGTGAGCGGGTTGAGTGGGTGTGTACCGATATGTGGCGCCCCTTCAAGAAATCGTTTGGCGCCTTCCTGCCCAACGCCCGGCTGGTCATCGACAAGTTTCACGTCGTCGAGAAAGCATCGAATGCGCTGGACGAGGAGCGCAAGAAGTACCAGGCCGCGCTATCGAAGCGAGAACGGGTGTTTGTGAAGAAGTCGATCCGGTGGCTCACCCTGAAACGCCCATCTTCCCTCACGCCAGCCGAGCAGGAAGCGCTACACGAAGTCCGCAAACACATTCCGGAATTGGCGGTGGCGTACGACTTTAAGGAAGCGTTCTACCGGATCTATGACGATCCCGACAAAGGCTCGGCAATGCGAGCCTTCGAGGCTTGGGAGAACGTGCTGCCAGCGAAAGGAATGGAGGGGTTCAAGACACTGGCGAAGACCGTCCACAACCATTATGAGGACATCTTCGCTTACTGGGATTCGCCGGTTCAGATCACCAATGCCTATACCGAGAGCCTGAATGGCTTGATCAAGATCGCCAACAGGCTAGGCAGAGGCTACAGCTACGAAATCATCCGGGCCAAGACGCTCTACGCGAAGTACGCCCGAAAAGTGGGCTCTGGCGTTCGCGTAGATGCAGCAGGAAAGGCTACGATTCCAACCACGGGGGTCTCTCAGCAAGTCGAGTACGGTCCCCACATTCCAACCTTGGTCGAGATTGCGGAATCAGGCGGACTGGACTGACAGACCTCCCGATTCCAACCTCATTCTGCAAAAAGCCTACCTTTGTAAGGAGGATGATATGGGTCTGATCTTCCGTCTCGGCATCGCCAGCGTCGCCGCCTATGCCTTCATGCCCGTCCTGCGGGACATCGCAGCGGTTGACTGGCCTGCGAGGTTCCAACTAAGGCGCCACTGAAGAGTGAGCGTCAAGTAAACACATTTCAAAAAGGTTCGACATGATCAAGTTCACACAAGGTAATTACCCTATTTACATCGCGCGGCAACATATCATCGCGGTCCAACCTGATCAGAATGGGGCGACAAAAATTGTGACCACGGGCCGGGAAACTTCCAATGGTGCGAACTATGCAGCCTTCATCGTCAAAGAGAGCATTGAGGAAGCTGTCGCGGCGATTAACGCTACTTCCAACTAAGGCGCGAGGATATGGCGCAGGAGCGACGATGATGTTCGTTGGTATCTGCCTGATCTACGAGGCTATGCAGCACAGAAAGAAATAATGGGCGTCTGCCCGCAAGCGGGCACCGCGTTCTAGTCCGGCCTGGCGGCCGGACGCGAGCAGGCGGCGAGCGAGACCCCAGGTATCGAGCGACCCGCCTGCGGGAAGCTGGGCAGAAGGTTCGTCGGAGATCCCGGCTGGCGCCGGCATCCGGTTGATCCAGGAGCCGCCCGGGGGGATCGACGCGGGCCAGGCCCGCGCTCACCCCCCGGCCGACGCCATTTCCTTTTCCTTTTGTCCGCCAACAGGCCGGCTCTGCAAAGTCAATAGACGCCATCGCCGTGACGGGCTCGGACCCTCCGTAATTTTCTCCTGCGTCGAAAATGACGGTTTCCAAGCCCGTCACGGCGACAAGCCCCCCTCGGGGGTGGCTATGACTTTGCCGATCCGGCCCGTGGGCCGGGCTTCGCCCTCACCCACTCTGTTCCGCCGGAAACATGCGTTTCCGGCAGGTCAGACCGGCCGAGGCGCAGCCCATCGCGGACAGGGGCACCAAGACCCCGCCGCCATCGCAAAAGGAAAGGATGCCGCTATGGCTGTTTATGAGATTTCCATGACGATCGAGGACGGACCCGTCACCTTCCGGCCAGATGATCTGGACGAATGGCTCGATGAGATGGGCCTTGAAATCCAAGGCTACAACGAAAACCCCCGCCAGCGCGAGGAACTGCAAGGCCAGCCCAAGATCGCCGGCCTCTATGGCCCGTTCTGGGGCGCCTACACCCATGATGGCGAGCCCGTCATCCGCTACGAAGATCCGCAACGCTGCCGCGACTTGAGCCAGTGAGGGAGGGCAGAGCATGACCTTGCGCAATTATCCCGACCTGACCCGCGGCGAAGGCCGCTGGCTCAACCTCTGGGCCGCATTCGACCTGACCGCCGAATATCTCGGCACCTTCACCCTCGACCAACTCCACGAGATGGCGAGCAGAGAAGGCAAATGGATCAGCGCCGTCCAGTATCGCCGCGCCGGGCAGCGCATCGACGAAGCTGCCCTTGCGACCCGTTTCAACGGGCTTTGCAAGGGAGACAGCCCTTTCGACTTCACGGGCTTCCGCATCTCGCCGGTCCGCAACGAGTCCGATGATCCCGAATGCACCTGTTTCGAGGTTTGCGAGCCGGGCGAACAAGCGTTCTGGTCCGTCTATGGTTTTCATGCCGAGGCGCGGGAATGGCTTCTGGTCCACGATTGCGAGGCGGGAGAGGAAGGCGAAATTCTGGCCCGTCTGGTCGAGCTTACCGGCCATCTGGTCGAATATCGGGACGCCGGAAAAGCCTATGCCAACACTCGGCTGGCCGATCTGCCCGAGATCATCGGCCAGCGCATACTTGACGAAGTGCCCGATCAGGACGACCCGGCCGCCCGGGCGGACGATGCAGACGCCCACCCCCTGACCGATCTGCGTGAGCGCATTCTGGAAGCCATCCAGCGCCGTGCCTGATCGACATGGCCGCGCCCTGAGGCGCGGCCCCCTGCCCCGAGGATTTCCGGAGCGAAGCGGGGAGGGCGCAGCCCTGCCCGCGGCCGACTGGCGGACTGTCAAGGGTCGGGAGGCCGGGGTGGTGCGGCCCGCAGGCGCGCAGCGCCGAGGACACGGCCCGGCTGGACGACGACGCGCGGCACGCGCGGCGCTTGCCCATTGACCGGCCGGCAGGCGGGTGCTGGGCGGACAAAAGGAAAAGGAAAAGGAAAAGGAAAAGGCGTCGGCCGGGGGGTGAGCGCGGGCCTGGCCCGCGTCGATCCCCCCGGGCGGCTCCTGGATCAACCGGATGC
This sequence comes from Paracoccus pantotrophus, assembly GCF_008824185.1. Lineage (NCBI taxonomy): Bacteria > Pseudomonadati > Pseudomonadota > Alphaproteobacteria > Rhodobacterales > Paracoccaceae > Paracoccus > Paracoccus pantotrophus. The sequence goes on along the minus strand of NZ_CP044424.1, from coordinate 79,958 downwards.
CGGCGCCAGCCGGGATCTCCGACGAACCTTCTGCCCAGCTTCCCGCAGGCGGGTCGCTCGATACCTGGGGTCTCGCTCGCCGCCTGCTCGCGCCGCTCTGCATCCGGCCAGGTCGCCGCGGTTGCAGGGCAGGGAAAAGAAAGGCCCCCGCCGAAGCGGGGGCAAGTGTTCCTCATCGCAAAAGAGGAAGAAGCGTTAGGTAGCTCACGCTATCGGTTCGGCTTGCGCAGCGTCAAGACAACCGTGTTGATCCGCACGCCCACCTCGGCAAAGGACTCGGCGGGAAGATCCCGCCACATGCCGCGCCATCCTGGGCTGAAGGTTTCGGCCCATGCCCGGAATTTCTGGTGCGCCGGCGTTTCGTTGACCTCGGCCGAGGCGGGCAGGATGGCGCGCAGCTCGCCGCCCGGTTTCAGGAAGTCGAAGGCATGGCGAACGTGGTTCATCCAGTGGGTGCCGGCGAAGGGCGGGTTCATCAGCACGGCGTCATAGACGGGCTGCGGCTTCGTCTGAAGGAAATTGGCGCAGCTGACCTGGAGCCGGTCCGAGGCAATGCCGCGCAGCACATCGGCCCGGCCGGGATGGATTTCGACGGCATCGACGCTGACGGGGCGCTTCAGCAGCTCGCGCACGATGTTGCCGATACCGGCCTCGGGTTCAAGCACGCGCTGGCCTTCCCGCAGATCGAGCCCGTCCAGCAAGACGGCGACGGCCTCGGCCGGGGTCGGATAGAAGGCCAGGACGCGGGCGACGGCGGTTGACGTGGGGCGGTAATCCTCGGGGCGGTCTTGCCTCGGGGCTGCATCGGCCAGAACCTCGCCATAGTATTCGGCCAGCGTCTTGTTGACCTTCCGCACCAGCTCGTCATTGACCATCCATAGATGGGCATTGCCGTTCTTGAAGCAGCGCACCTTGAAATAGGTGGTCTCGATCTCGTCCTGGCGCGGGCCGATGGTGTTGCGGCGGGCTATGCTGATCGCGCGCTCCAGTTCGCCGGCACGGTCGGATTGGCCGTCCAGGATCGAGAAGGCGCGCTCGATGTCATAGAGAACCTGGCGGATTTCACCGTAGGTAAAGCCGCCCCATTCGTTGAACACCCGCGTCAGGATGATGCGCGATCCGATTTTGAATCCGTCATGGCTGCGGAACCGCCGGTCCAGTTGGCTGAAGGTCCGGGCGACCCCGCGCCGCCAGATCATGCCGGCATCGCCCATCAGCCGCTCGATGGTGGCGGTGATGTTGTCCATCGTGGCCGGCGGCACGTCGCCCTGCATGGCCGCGTCCAGATCATCGCGTTCCTTGGCATCCATGATCTTGCGCAGGCCGGATTCTTCGAGAAGCCGGGTCCAGATCGCGGCATCGAGGTCGCGCCGAAACGCCTCGATGCTTTCGGCAGGATCGAACCGGGCGGGGAATAGCCGGTCCCGTGCCGATTCCTCGCCCCGGTCGGTGCGGGGCGAGTGCCAGCCTCCATGCGCGCCCTTGGCGGTTTGGGCGGCTTCCTGCGTCAGATCGAAGGCGGCGCGCAACGCGGCCGCGCCTTCCTCTATCCGGGCAAGGGCTGCGTCGCGGGCGGTGCAGATGGCGGCAAGGTTCAAGGGTGCGACCAAAGCGCCCGGCTTCATCGGGGTGTCGTGGAACATGGGAAAAAGCACGGGGCTTTTTCCAGATCAAACCGGAGAGGCCACGCCCATCGCGGACAGGGGCACCAAGACCCTGCCGCCATCGCAAAAGGAATGAACCATGGCCGTGAAATTCGACCTCTACCAGCATGTCACCGATCAGATCATTGCCAGCATCGAGGCGGGCACCCCCGCGTGGCGCAAGCCTTGGACGGGCGAGGCTGCCACCATGCAGATGCCGCGCCGCGCCAACGACGAAACCTATCGCGGCATCAATGTCCTGATGCTGTGGCTGGTCGCGATGGAAAAGGGCTATCGGGCGGCGCACTGGTTCACCTACCGTCAGGCGCAGGAGCATGGCGGGCAGGTCCGCAAGGGCGAAAAGGGCGCTATGGTTGTGAAATACGGCACATTTGACCGCGAAGATGCCGAGACCGGCGAGGATAGAAAAATCCCCTACCTGAAAGGCTACACGGTTTTCAACGCCGAGCAGATCGACGGCCTTCCCGAGAAATTCCATGCCGCCCCGGCCGAGACGGCCCGTGATCTTGGCACCGAGGCCGATCACCGCCTTGACGCCTTCTTTTCCGCCACCGGCGCCGACATTCGCACCAGCGACGATCCGCGCGCCTACTATCACCCGGCGCAGGACTTCATCCACATGCCGCCGATCGCCACCTTCCACGACGCCGGCCGCTACTACGCCACACTTGCCCATGAGGCTTGCCACTGGACCGGCCACAAGTCCCGGCTGGATCGGTTTTCCCGTTTCACCGACCGCAAAGCCTATGCGTTCGAGGAGCTGGTTGCGGAAATCGGGAACTGCATGACCTGCGCCAGCCTGGGCCTGACCCCTGATTTCGGACAATCGGGCGCCTATGTCGAAGGCTGGTTGCGCGCGCTGGCTGATGACAAGCGGCTGATCTTCAAGGCGGCGGCCGAAGCGCAGAAGGCGGCCGAGCTGCTGTTGAAGGCCGCAGGCACCACCAACGAGGAAAGGGCGGCCGCATGAGCGGCCCCCAACAAGACAGGAGGTCCGATAGCATAATTGACCCTGTTGATGAGCTGCGTTCCATCTGGACCGAAAAGGGCGTTCCCGCAGATCGACAAGACGAGATCCTGGCCGAGATCGAAAGGCTGGCGCTACCCGGGGCGAAGATTGGCCCCTTCACCATGCCAAATAAATAGCTTGTATGTTGTTGAAGGCTTCTGCCCCTCAAACGGTCTGGCTCGGCGGATCGACCGCCGGGCCAGACTGTTGCGGCAAGGATAATTGTTCATTGAAATAAAGTGTTATTCTGGAAGGCCGCAGATTGCCGGCAATCTGAGGATTGCCGAAGACTTTTCCGGGCCTGCGGCCGTCCGGCTACCGCCGGCTGAATTGAGGCGCGGCATGCCGCGCCGCGTGATGGTTTGTGTTCGCCACGCGGGCTCTGGGCGGGACCAGGGCGGAAATGTCAAAGCCGGGCACGAGCACTGAATTGTCCACAGCACTCCCTCACGTTCCTTCGCTCCATGATGGCACGTCTCGTTCGGTCGGCTGCAAGCCCAAGCCGCTTTCGCGCCTCGGGTGGACAATTCAATCGGGAGCGTTCCTCTGGATGCGCAAGTTCAGTAGCCTTTCTGTGTCAGGTAACGGTCCAGGCTTTCGATGAACTTTACACGCGTCCATCGCGACATAGGCGCTTCCAGCCCGGTCATGTCCTCGGGGTCGATCTCGGCCGCCAGCTTGGCATAAGCCTCTGCGCTGACCATCATCGTCGTATCGAAGTTGTAGCTGGCATCCGAAATGCGCTCATGCGGTATTTCGGTATAGCGGATGCCTCGCTCGATCTGCTCGATCAGCACAGGGCGAAGCTCCTTAAAGCCCTTACGGATAACCGCACCCACCGGGCAGCGGGCCTTTGTCGCCCAGACCTCTGCACGCGAAACAAGATCGGTAGGCATGCGGAAGGTGACCCGGATCTTCTTCCTCTCAGCATCTTTCCCCCCTGCCCTCTTTTTTTGCGATGCTATTGCGGCACCCGGTATTGGTGCTTCAGCTTCGCGCTGCGCCTCGCTCGTCGCCTCGGCGACAGGCTTTGTCTGTTCCATTGGTGTCACAGCTGGCTCGATCTTTGCAGGCTTTTCAGTTGGTGCGGGAGTCGGGACCAGGCGTTCAGGCTTCTTCGCGACGGTCGAGGCCGGGTTCGGATCGGCCGCGCCTGGCTTCTGGCTCGTAACCGGTGCTGCTGGCTTTGACGTGTCGTGCAGTTCCGCCGTGATTTCGAGGCGACGCGCAAAATTCGGGTCACGTTTTGCGATGATCCCGCGATCCTTCAACCTCGCCATTATTCGTTCTCCTTGATGATGCGGTCAAATTCATCGAGCAGATCGCCCATCTCCTTGATGCCGTCCTGTAGTGATTTTGCGAGCGACCTGTTTGGATGCTTGTCGCGCACGACACCGAGCAAACCGCTATCGTTCATGCGTTCATAACAAGCCCTCACCAGCACGAAATCATCAAGCATCGGTAGGCTATCGAACATGATTCCCAACTGCTGGCTGGCGGATTCGGTTATCTTCTGTGGAACATGGCTGCCGATGACGCGGAAAGGTGGGACGTTTTCCGGGCGGGTGACGCGATCCTTGAGCCTGACATGCCACATACCTGTCTCCGTGGTGTCGCGCACGTCCTGGGACGATGGGCGGCATGGGGCGACGATAAGGTGCGACTCCATGGCCATTTCGTCCTGCGCTTCGGAGCCGCCACCGAAAGTGTCGATCAGGATCAGGTGATCCTCTTCAGGCTTCTCATAGATCGCATTGATTGCAGAAATGACCTCTTCGGCCGAGAGTGTTGCGATGACCTCTGCTCTATCATGCCAGTAACCCTGTGCACTTGCATCGTTCTTCCAATGGTAGATGCCGGCGTTGTCGTCAGTGTCAAAGATTGTGACGCGCTGGCCGCGGTCAATGGCAACGGACGCTAGGCCGCGCACGAGGGTCGATTTGCCGCAACCACCCTTCTTGTTCATGACGGAGATGATCCGTCTGCCCACCTTTTTCGCCATCAGCTGTCCCTCTACATTCGATCTTAGGCACCGACAACCGGGAACCCGCAACCATTATCCCGAGACCATAGCGCAACATGCGCAAACCTGCAACCAAAATACAACAACCAGCAACCGCAAGCCGCAAACCGAATCACGTAAACGGCAATAGTAAAACCGATAACCGCAACACGTAAACCGACAATCATAGTCCGATAAACCGCAAGCGACATGCAACAACAGCCAAACAGAAACGCGCAAATAACAACCGCTAAGCGTAATACAGCATCTGCAACCCAGCGATAGACAACCCACAAAGAGCAACCGGCAAACGGAGAGCAAAATACCGCATCCAGCATACTATAACATGCAACCAGCAACCGACAAGCTGCAACACATTATCCAACGAATAGCCCCAGGAGCCACTGAAAGGGGTCGCGGAGCGGCTCCTTCTTCCGCCGATCTGGTTCCCTCGGAAAGGCAAGAGGCGCGTCCTGCGGCCGCTTGAGGCGGTGCCACGATGTGGCAAGCTGTCACCTGGGCAGAAGCCGGTCTCTTTGTGCCGCACCAGACAACATTTCTCACGCCCGACAAGGGGCTGCCTGCGGCAGCGCATTTGTCGTTGTTTCGAGGGCGTGAGAGAGTTATTTTGGCACAAAAAGGAAATGGCAGGAAATGCGGAATGTATACAAGCTTTGCTGCCCAGGTGACGGAGTGGTTTCGATTGGCTCGAAAGACCTTGACCAAGGCCCAGAAGGAGGAAGCTCTTCGCCAGCTTAAGGCGGGGGGCGCAGTATCTACTGTCGCAGATGCCGTGGGTGCACCAGCTGCCACTATCTCGAAGGAAAGGGCCCTGCGCGTCAGGCAGTCGGAGGCCACGACGACTTATGGAAGCGTCGTCACTGTCCGGCTTTCGCCTGAAGAAGTCCGTCAGCTCGACGGGCTGAAGGCCGTCCTCGGCACGGATTCCCGGTCCGATGTTCTGCGTAGCTTGCTGCGATCAGGTGTCGGCATGATCGAATTTCCGCCGGACCAGGCCGCGAAGATCGAGGAAATCAGGCACGAGCTTCACAAGATCGGCGTCAACATCAACCAGATCGCCTTTGCCGCGAACGCAAAAAAGATCAAGCTCGCGAAGGGGCATATGGGTGCGCTCGAAGAGCTGCGCGCAGCCTTGCCCCAGGTCCGCACCTACCTTCAGGCTGTCGTGAGCGAGCAACGCCGGCGTGGCATCAGACTGTTCCGGGCCTTCGTGGAGGCCAACCAGTGACCGGGATCGCCAATATCCTCGTCGGCGAACTCGATCTATCGGGCCGGAACTGGGGCAGGTCGTATACCGAGCTCGAATTTTATCGAGCCGAGCGGGACCGCATGGTCGCGGCGAAGCGTGAGAAGTTTCGCCTCCAAGCCAGTGCGCAAAACCTCTGGCGAGTCGCGCAGGGGTCGAACTCTGCGGTGCTTAAGAAGATCCACAATGGTGGCACCCATACAGCCAAGCAGTTGTCCAACCAGCTTGATTACCTGTTCGGCAAGGCGTCAACGATCTTCGGCAACATGGTCGATCATGACCCGGACGCGCGCACTCTGTCACCGGATGAGCGAAAGGCAATCGTTGAGCAGTGGTCGGATGAATGGACCGGCGATCCGAAGAATGGCCATACCACTCATCTTCTCATCAGTTTCCCGGCGGATGTTGGAGCCAAGCGTATCCCGCCGATCGTAGAGCAATGGGCCGCTGAACTGTTCCAGCAGGGCAGTCGCGTCGAAGGAGAAGAATGGGCTTATGTCGCTGCCCTTCATACCGACAGGGCCAACAAGCACGTCCATATCGTCATCAACAACCGTGGCCTGGAAAGAGACACCTGGTTCTACATGGCAAAGGGCCATGCCTTTGATCTTGATGACATGAAGACGCGGTTGGTCGAGATTGCAGCCGATCACGGCATGTTCCTGGACAAGAGCAGTCGTGTCGACCGCGGTATCATGACTTATGGGCCATCGCGCGCGGAGATCGAGCGTGCTGGCCGCGAGGGCCGTGCGCCTGTTGAGCGGCCCAGGCAGGGCAGGGCGCTCGCCGATGCCATGGAACAGGTCGAAGAGAACGCACGGATGCTTCGCAGCATGGCATCCTTCGCGTGGATCATCAGCGACGAGGACCTGGCGCTGAAAATCGAAACGGCCGCCGAGACCCTTGAGAATGGCGGTATCATCCACCCCCGAAATCAGGAGATCATCATGGATGCCGAGACCATCAAGACACGTGGAGACCTGGCCTCATCCTTCGGCAAATGGCTGGACGACACCGAGAAGGACATCAGCAGGTTGCCACATGCCGAGCAGCGCGAGATGCGCAGCGAATTTTATCAGATCGCCGCTGAAATCGTGCGCGACCTCGGGGATGACCGCGGTGCGCAGCTGATGCACCACGAGGCCCGCACCGCGCTGTATCAGACCCAGATCACGTCCGACACCGTGTCCGGGATCGGCCAGGAGAAGCAGGTCGGGGAAGACGGCGCCCGCGAGATGAAATCCAGGATCGAGCATTTGGCCGAGGATGCGGGACTGGATCGGGCCAAGATCAGCGAACGTATGAGCCTTGGCGCGGCGAACGCCTGGCAGGAACGGGAGTGGATCAAGGAGGATCTTCTTGCCGTCGCCGACGCCAAGAAGATCGACCTGTCCAGCGAAGAGGGCAGGGGACGCGCAGCTGACATTGTGGACGGGTTCTACAACGCCGCCGCGAAAGTCCTATCCCAGGCCATTCAGGTTGATCTGACGCCTGAGAACGATCGCCTGACGCGGACTCTTGGCCACATGGCCGACAGCCTTGGCAAGCACGGCAAGGTCGAGTTCCAGAACGACGATGACGCGCGACGTTTCGGCCAGGACTTCCGCGAGCGGTATGGTCAGGACAGCATGAACCGGATCGCCGAAGGCGATACAGGTGCTTTGGCAGTCGATTTCCCTGACGAGAACCGCCGCCGCGACGTCGCCAAGGCCGTGGTCGCTGCCGCCCGCGTTCATCAGCCGGTCGGACTGACGCTTGAGCAGGTCAAGCAAGCCAACGAGCGGTTCGCAGAGCAAGAAAGTGCAGAGCTGGATCATACGCGCAACAAGGATCTCGGTCACGAGCTCTGAGAGCCATTGTATATAGTGTGATGCAAAGAGGCCCGCGCAGCGCGCGGGCCTTGTTTTCATCTCGCCAGTCGTGGCGCTGGCCTACTTGCTCAGCTTGGCCTTCAGTCGATCCTGGAACATCTTCGCCCTCTCTATCCTGGCCTGATCGTCCGGTCTAAGGGCTTCGCGGGCCTCTTCATCGGTCAGGATAGGTTTCGAGCCTTCAACCTCTGCCATGACCGACCTGGCTGCGGTTTTCTGTGTTGTAGGTTGTTGGTCGCCGTTTTGCGGTTGTTGTTTCGTATAGGGAATGGGCTGGAACTGCTCGATGCGGGATTGAAGCTGCTCAATCTGCTGCCGCATGGCCTGCATCGCGTGACGCTCATCCGGGTAGGGCAGCGGTCCTTTCTGAGCTTCCATGATCTTCTGGAAGAACGGATCTTTGAAATAGACGATCCGGTCTGCGAGGATCGCGTGCTGGCGCTCGGGGATCAGGATGACCTTTGTCGGGTCAAGCTTTTTTACCTCGTCCGGGGTGAGCAGGGGCCGCTCTTCATTCCGGCGCGAGACGGAACGTCGGCGCATCCCCTTGCCATCCGAGGAATAGCTGTCGCTGACCGAGAGCCTGGTCGTTTTGCCCAGGGCTTCCGACACCTCGGCGGCGGTCTTTTTCTCGTTCGGGCTGATGAACAGCTTCATGCCGGCGGCCGACTCGATGGAAAGCCTGTCGTTTTCCTCGTAGATCTTGTCCAGGCCGGGGATCGACTGCGTGATTATGGAAACACGTCCACCATGGCCGGCCAGTTGCTTCAGGGACTGAACTACGATGGGCATCATGCCGAGCTGGTCGAACTCGTCCATGAGGATCATGACCGGCCAGGGCTCTGTCTTGGGGTTGGGCAGGGTCGCGCGCAGGGTCGCAATCAACTCGCCGAACAGCAGGCGCAGCAGAGGCGCGAGCGTGATGATGTCGTCGGAATTGACCGCCAGATAGACGGATTGCGGTTCCGAGCGCAGCGCCTGCCAGCTGAAATCATTGCCGCTGGTCACTCGGGCGATCTGACCGTGCTGGTGATCGACGCCAACAGGTTCCGCTCTGTCGAACCTGTCAGAAAGCCGGGCGCGATGCTCTGCGCTATGACCCGGATCGCCGCCAGGAGTGGGCTGAACCTGCACGGCAGCCTGATCCGGCTGAAGCAATGGAAAATATTTGGAAAATCATGAAAAGAGGATAGAAATGCCAGTTTTGCTTCAAGCCAAGCAGCAGCCGGAAGGTAGGATTTACCTGGACACCATGGACTTTCAAGCATTCTCAGAAGACGGCGAAATCATCGGAACCTGGAGGATGGGGCCGCCGGGCCTGCTATCAGAGGATGAGTATTATTCCCTATGCAGCGAGCAGACCAACCCTCTCGTCAAGGTCGCATTTCGTTTCGTGGAAGATGCCGATTGGGCCGTCCAGGATTGCGCTGTCGATGTGGAATCAGCATGGCGAGTGCAGCTTGAAGGTGAGGTGTTTTGGTGGGTGAACGGCAACATCCGTCACCAGCAGGTCGCGCCGGACTTCGATCTTCCGAACCCAGCATGGAGGATGCCACCGCTGGCCTAGCCCGACATCGAGCGTGCCCGCCTGGCGCGCATCTTCGATGATGGCCGAAAGGAACCCGTCGAAGGCCTCGAAGATCGCGGGCTGCACGTCAACCCGCGTATATCACTCACACAATTCTCTCATATCGGACCAATATCGCTTCGAACGGTGGACGCCATAACCTACCGACCAGTAACAACCGCTGAGCGCGACGTGGAACAGAGGAACCCGCAAGCGCTGTCTGGGCGCAACGCCTAAGCAGCAAGCATCGAGAATCGCGGCCTGCCTCAGGAGCCACTGCGACGGAGCCCGTTGGGCGAACAAGGAGACATAACGTGAGTACTGAAAAAATCGGCATCATTATGCACGGCGTCACCGGCCGCATGGGGATGAATCAACACCTGATCCGCTCAATTCTGGCGATCCGCGCCCAAGGTGGCGTCACCCTTTCGAATGGTTCTCAGCTGATGCCCGATCCAATCATCGTCGGTCGCAACCGTGACAAAGTGGCGGCGCTAAGTAACCAACTAGGAATTGAGCGTTTTACCGATGATTTGGACGCGGCTCTGAGCAACCCCTATGACACGATCTTCTTCGATGCTGCCTCGACCCAGCTTCGCCCGACGCTGCTAAAGAAGGCCATCGACGCCGGCAAGCACGTATATTCGGAAAAGCCCGTCTCGGAGGGGCTGGAAGACGCGATCGCCATCGCCCGCTACGCTAAAGAAAAGGGCGTCAAGAACGGTATCGTGCATGACAAGCTCGACTTGCCGGGGCTTCTAAAGCTCAAGCGTCTTCGCGACAGCGGGTTCTTCGGCCGCATCCTGTCGGTGAAGGGCGAGTTCGGCTATTGGGTCTTCGAAGGCGACTGGATGCCGTCTCAGCGCCCGTCCTGGAACTACCGCGCCGAGGATGGCGGCGGCATGATCTCGGACATGCTCTGCCACTGGCGCTACGTGCTCGACAACGTTGTGGCCCCGGTGAAATCCGTCTCCTGCCTCGGCGCCACCCATATCCCGGCACGCATCGACGAGGCCGGCGAGACCTACAAGGCCACCGCCGATGACGCCGCCTATGCGAGCTTCCTGCTTGACGGGCCCGAAGGCGATATCGTGGCGCATATTAATTCCAGTTGGTGCACCCGCGTATATCGCGACGACCTCGTGACCTTCCAGGTCGACGGCACGCATGGCTCGGCCATCGCCGGCCTCCATTCGTGCAAATCCCAGCACCGGGTGAACACGCCGAAGCCAGTCTGGAACCCCGACGAGCCGCAGACTATGAATTTTCAGGAAGGTTGGGAAGAGGTCCCAGACAACCAGGACTTCGACAACGGCTTCAAGGTGCAATGGGAGCAGTTCCTGCGCCACGTGGCCGAGGACACGCCCTGGAAATACACGCTTCTAGAAGGCGCCAAGGGCGTGCAGCTGGCTGAGGCCGGATACCAAAGCTGGCGCGAGCGCCGCTGGGTCGATCTCGAGCCGCTGGAGGTTTAAGCATGCTGATCCAATCCGCAACGTTGATGCTGCCCGACGAGTGCGGGCAGATAACGTCCTTCACCTTGGCGCCCGGTGTAGCGCCAGAGCACTCAGACGGCTGGACCCGCACGGCCTATGCGGCGGCTCATGTGGTGGCCGATCCTCTGGCCGACTGCGATCCCTGGATCAATGCGGCCATCGACTGGGACCGGACGCTCGCCTTCCGCGAACATCTCTGGTCACTGGGCTTCGGCGTGGCCGAGGCGATGGATACCGCGCAGCGCGGCATGGGCCTCGACTGGCCCACTTCGCTGGAGCTGATCCAGCGAAGTCAGGCGGTGGCCAAGGCCGGCGGTCATCTGATTGCCAGCGGTGCAGGGACCGATCATCTGACGCCCTCGCCTGAGACTACCATCGACGACGTGATCGCCGCCTATGAGGAACAATGCGAGGCGGTGGAGGCCACCGGCTCGCGCGTGATCCTGATGGCGTCTCGGGCGCTCGCCGCCGTCGCGAAATCGCCCGACGACTATGCCCACGTCTATGGCCGCGTCCTGTCGGGGCTGCAGCAGCCGGCGATTCTGCACTGGCTGGGCGAGATGTTCGACCCCGCTCTCGCGGGGTACTGGGGCTCGTCCGACCACCAGGAGGCGATGGAAGCCTGCCTCCAGGTGATCGAGTCCAATGCCGCCAAGATCGACGGCATCAAGATCTCGCTCCTCTCGGCGGAGAAGGAGATCGCGATGCGCCGCCGTCTGCCCGAAGGCGTCCGCATGTATACCGGCGACGACTTCAACTATCCCGACCTCATCGCCGGCGATGATCAGGGCTGTTCCCATGCGCTTCTGGGGATCTTCGACCCGATCGCAGGGGTCGCGGCTCGCGCGCTCACAGCGCTTGGCGGCGGCGATGAGGCTGAATATCGGGCGGCCTTCGACCCGACTGTGCCGCTCTCGCGTCATATCTTCCGCGCACCGACGCGCTTCTATAAGACGGGCGTGGTGTTCCTGGCCTATCTGAACGGCCACCAAGATCATTTCACCATGATCGGCGGACAGGAAAGCACCCGCTCGACTCGCCACCTGGCCGAGATCGTGCGGCTGGCCAGCGCGGCTGGGCTTTTCCCCGACCCCGAAGAGGCGGCGGCGCGCGCCCGTCCGGTCTTCGCTGCGCGCGGCGTGGGAGTCTGACATGGCGGTTCTTGACACAAAATCCGCCGCGCCGCCCGCGCTCGAGGCTGGCATCTCCGCGGCGCGGCTGTCGCTCAACACCGCGACCGTCCGCGAACAATGGAACCTCAAGGAATGCGTCGAAGGCTGCCTTCGGCACGGCCTTGGTGGCATCGCGCCTTGGCGCGACAAGATCCACGAGGCAGGCCTGGAAGAGGCAGCGCGCATGATCCGGGGCAACGAACTTCGGGTCTCGGGGCTCTGCCGGGGTGGCTGGTACACCGCCGAAGGCGCGCTGACCGATGCCGTGATCGACGACAACAAGCGCGCCATCGACGAGGCCGTGGCCATCGGCGCGGAGTGCCTTGTTATGGTCGTGGGTGGACTCCCCGAAGGCTCGAAGGACATCGTCGGTGCGCGAGGGATCGTGACCGAAGGGCTGGCGAAGACTCTGGACTATGCCCGGACTGTGGACATGCCCATCGCAATCGAGCCCCTGCATCCTATGTACGCCGCCGATCGCGCTTGCGTAAACACGCTGGGTCAGGCGCTGGACATCTGCGACCAGTTGGGGCCGGGGATCGGCGCGGCCGTCGATGTCTACCATGTCTGGTGGGACCCGGACCTTCTTCCGCAGCTGAGGCGGGCCGGCCAAGAACGGATACTGGCCTTTCATATTTGCGACTGGCTGGTGCCTACGCGGGACCTGCTCACGGACAGAGGCATGATGGGCGATGGTGTGATCGACCTCCGAGGCCTGCGCGCCGCCGTCGAGGCTGAGAGTTTCACCGGTCTCAACGAAGTTGAAATCTTCTCGGAGCTGAATTGGTGGAAACGCGACCCTGATGAAGTCCTGCAAACTCTCATCGAACGGGGGCGGACATGTTGCTAGGGTCTTCGGCCGAAACACCCGAGGCACTTCCTTCCACTGCGTCGAGCACGGCACCATTGGCGGTTGATCCTACTACCCTGATGCAGGCGATGCTCGAAGCGGCCCTGGCGGCGGCAGATCCAGGTCCTGGCCTGCGCGCGGCTCTGCCTCAGCGGCCTGCGGATGGGCGCCTTCTCGTGCTGGGCGCGGGCAAGGCGAGCGCACGAATGGCACAGGTTCTGGAACAGATGTGGGGTCCTTGCGAGGGGCTGATCGTCGTGCCGGAGGGGGCGCGACTTCGGCTGCGCGGGCTGGAACAGGTGGAAGCCTCGCACCCAGTCCCGGACGGCCGAAGTGCTGAGGCGGCCGCACGAATGCTGGCGCTTGCCGGGACACTTGGTCCGCGGGATACCCTGGTCGTCCTGCTTTCTGGTGGAGCTTCCGCCCTTCTGGCCGCTCCGGCGGATGGCCTTACCCTGGCGGACAAGCAGTCCGTCACCCGGATGCTGCTGAGGTCGGGCGCGCCAATCGATGAAATGAACCTCGTTCGGCAGCAGTTTTCGGCGATCAAGGGCGGCCGTCTGGCAGCGGCTGCCAAGGAGGCAACCGTTCTGACCTACCTTGTCAGCGACATCCCCGGGGATCGCGCCGAACTGATTGGATCGGGCCCAACCTTTCCATCGGTAGGCAGCGCGGCCGAAGCACTTGCGGTAATCGCGCGCCACGGTATCGCCCTTCCGGCCCGTGCCCGTGCGCACCTGGAACGCGCGGCCGACCAGTCAGCCCGGGCCGCGCACCTCGGGCCCGCGCCAAGGCACGTCATCGTGGCCTCGCCCCAAGGCGCGCTAGAAGCCGCCGCCAGCGTCGCCCGCGCAGCCGGCGTGACCCCCTGCATTCTTGGCGACGCGATCGAGGGCGAGGCTGTTGACGTTGGTCGGGTGATGGCCGGCATAGCGCAGCAGTCTCTGCGGCATGGCCAGCCCTTTGCGCCGCCGGTTGCCTTTATTTCCGGAGGGGAGACGACCGTAACCGTGCGGAACGGCGCAGGGAAGGGGGGGCGCTGCAGCGAGTATTTGCTGAGTTTCCTGATGACCGCTGCCTATTCTGCGCGCATTTCGGCAATGGCCTGCGACACCGACGGAAGGGACGGATCAGAGCATAATGCCGGAGCCATTTGGCAAGGCGGCAAACCCTTTGATCGAACGGACGCCCGCCGTGCGCTCGAAGAACACGACGCATGGACCTTCTTCGAGCGCAATCAGGCGCTGGTCCAGACCGGTCCGACGCATACCAATGTCAATGATTTCCGCGTCGCGCTGGTCCTTTGACGTTCCGCTGCGCTGCACCTCCACCTCTCTGTTGCCTTGCAGGCGTTGAGAGGCTACCAACTTGGCGACCCACCATCACTCGGCCGCGCCTATGACATCCCATAAGATCAGCCGCCCACGCAAGCGCGATGCTGAGGCGACGAAGCAGCGCATCCTGCAAGCCGCGCTTGAGGAATTCTCGACCCATGGGCATTCCGGGGCGCGGGTTGATCGCGTGGCCGAGGGGGCGGGCGTTAGCAAGCCGATGATCTATGAATACTTTGGCGACAAGGATACGATCTACGCCGCGGCCCTGCGCGAGGCCTATGTGCGCATCAGGCAAGCTGAAAAGCATCTCGACCTTGACGCATTGCCCCCCGAGGCCGCAATTCGCGAGCTCGTTCGATTTACGATGAACCATTTCCGCCGCAACCCTTGGTTCGTCTCAATGCTGGCGATCGAGAACCTGCGGGGCGGCCAGACCATCCGGCAGGTCGGCGATGCACCTCTGATTCAATCCGTGCTGGTTGAGCGGGTCGGTGAAGTACTGAAACGCGGCATCGGCGCGGGCCTCTTCCGCGACGACATAGATCCGGTCGACTTCTATGTCTTCATCGCTTCGCTCTGCTATTTTCCGATTTCCAACACCCATACCCTAAAGGCCGTCTTCAAGCTGCCGGTCGACGACGCCTGGCTGGACAAGCGCAGCGCCGACGCCACGGAAATGCTGCTGGGTTTTCTCAGGCAAGCACCATAGCCGCGTCTCCCATGAGATGCTTGCGCACTTCGCGCAAGTGCTCCCGCAGCGGCGCTTCGTCCGTGCTCGCGCCGCTCCAGCAAAAGCCCAAGACAAGTTGCGCGGCTGCGAACCCGGGACTGGATTGCACCAAGGGCAACATCATAAAGCGCGTTTTCGTTCGTCCCTCGTGCCGCGCCCCAGCGCATCGCAGCAGCTGCGAGCCATCTAGGGGGGCGGGCGAGTCCGCCTCGACCCTGACGCTTTCGAATGGCTTGAAGCGCTCGCTGTTGAGATTGTAACCGCCGAGGTGGATCCCGATCTGCAGCTCTGAACCCAGACTGGCGGCGAAAGCGGTCTCGCCGGTCTGGTCCCGCAGGTAACGCACCAACACCGGGAGGAGATGGCCCGCAAATTCGAAGCCCCGCGCGGCGAGGGAGATGCTCTGGGGAACGGACCCGATCAGAAGATTTCCCTCCACGTCACGGGTGAGCCATGACAAGAACTCCAAATCGTCGATCGTTTGGTAAGCTGAACTCTTTGGTAGACGGAGCAATTGCGAGATCTGATAGGCTGTGCTTATTGGCTCCGTGGCGACCAGCGTGACGATGTCTACCAGCCGCCGTACCGACTCGCTATAGCCTGGCCGCGTAACCGACACCGGGGACCTGACAGCCGCGTCCTTGTTGCTCCGCCTAAGTATTGATGCCTTGCGGCGGCGAAGTCGCCCGGCTGCATGCACATGGCTATCGGGACTGCTCCAGTCCACTTTCTTCTCCGCTTGGATGTCTGCCCGCACCGACGGGGTCTCGTGCCCGCGCGTTACGACGACCTGCAGATCTGCCTCGACGATACGCGGCACCGACCGACCAAAGAGCACGTTCAGCGCCACCTGGACGCTGGCCGCGCCCATGGCGGCCGGATAGTCCAGCCCGCAGAGTGGAATTCGCTCTTGAACCGCCATCTTATACATAAGATTCAGCTCGCCGCCGGTATGAGGCGGTATCTCGCCACGCTGGAAGCCAGCATCGAGAAAGGCGTTGATCGCACCGATGCCTTGCAGTCCGGAATCGCACCAGACCCCGTCGGGCATCCACCCCCGTGCAAGATGACCGCGAATTGCGGCATAGCCCCGATCTGCCAGCCAGTCGGTGTAATCGACGGCCGCCAGTTCGATCCCCGGGAAGCGAGAGAAGGTCTGCAAGGCCGCCTCCAGCCTCAACTTGCTGGGGGAGGCGCTTTCCAGCCCGGAGAGCAGTGCGACCCGGCCCTGCCCACCCAGCCGTTCGGCCAGCCAGAGGGCGCTGATACGTCCGACTGTCACGTCCGATGCCGTCACCAGCGAAACCAGTGTCTCTCCATCGCCGCAGAACCGATCCACACCGACCATTGGCAGACCCCGACCCGCCAAATCCGCAATCGTGGCTTCCAAGCCGGGATGCCGTTCCGAGGCCGCGCTGATGATGCAAATGTCCGCCCCTTCCTGCCACATCTCGCGCAACTGCGCGCTTTGCAGATCGGGGTCATTCTCTGCGTTACGCACGATCACCCGCGCCACGATTTCACTTTGGGCTTGGGCCGCGTGCAGCAAGCTGCGCTCGAGCGCCTGGCGCCATGGATGAGCATCCGAGGCGTTGGCGAAGCCGATGACGAATGGTGGCGCGCAGCGGTAGCGGTCGGTCGCAATCATCTTCAACACGTCGGTTTCGAGTTGCGCCATGCGTGGCATGCCCGGGGTACGGGCACCTGTCAAACCGATCCCGGCGCGGAGTGGCATATCCCCACGCAGAGGGGTATAGAAAAGCCTTTCCGCCGAGGAGCCAAGGGCGATGTAGCCACGTTCCGTGCGGCGCAGCAGCCCCTCGCTAATCATGTCTCCGATGATCTTGTATCCCGTCGAAACCGGAATTGCAGCCTCCTCAAGCACCTCGCCGATCCGTCTTTCGGGACACTTCGGCCCAAAACAGGCCAGTATCGCGCTGATTCGCAGATAACTTTTCACGAACGCCTCCTCCTCGTCGGCGGTTCCCCTTCCTCCGATCAGGCCATCTTCCAGCCCGGTCGATCAAGCCTCTTTTCTCTTATGCTGGACCAATCATTGCATGGAGCGTGGACAGCCAGAGGTACCGGCTCTTACCTACTAGGCAGTAATAAAGTCTCTGGGAGGAGAGAAAATGAACCTAGAAAGCCGCAATCCGACGACCGGAGAGCTGATCGGAACTTATCCTCCGCACGACGCGGCAGAGATCGAGACTCGTCTTCGGCGCGCGCATGAAACGGCCGCAGTCTGGCGCAGCGAAGTGAGCATGCCCGAGCGGGTCGCGCTGATGCTGCGGCTCGCTGAACTTCTGGAGAGCCGAGCCGAGGACTATGGCAGGCTGATTACCAGCGAAATGGGTAAGCCCCTTTCCGAGGCCATCGCAGAAGTAAGAAAATCCGCCACCGGCGCGCGCCATTTCGCAGAGAAGGGGCCGGATTACCTGGCGGATTCCCCGATCGAGGGGCTGAACGCGCGGGTGGTCTATGAACCGCTTGGCGCGATCTTCGCGATCATGCCCTGGAACTTGCCTTTCTGGCAGGTGCTGCGGTTCTTCATCCCGACAGCGCTGGCGGGCAATACGGTGCTGGTCAAGCATTCCGACAGCGTGCAGGGCTGCGCCCACGCGCTCGAGCAGCTGGTGCTGGATGCCGGGGCTCCGAGGGGACTTTACCAAAACCTCTCAATCCGGCGCGACGCCGTTGCCGGCATCGTCGCTGACCCCCGAATTGCTGCCGCGACCGTCACCGGCAGCACGGCCGCCGGCCGCGCTGTGGCGCAGGTCGCCGGCGAAAACGGCAAGAAGGTCGTGCTCGAGCTGGGCGGCTCGGATCCCTTTCTGGTCTTCGAGGACGCTGAACTGGACAAAGCAGTCAAGATGGCGGTCCTTTCACGATTTTCGAACAATGCGCAAAGCTGCATTGCTGCCAAGCGTATCCTGGTCGCTGAGTCGGTCTACGATGCCTTCGAGGCCGCATTTCTCTCCGGGGTCAAAGCGCTTGCCGTTGGCGACCCGACTGCACCCGAAACCCAATTCGGTCCGCTGGCGCGTGATAGCGTCGTGCGTGACACCGAGCGCCAAGTCGCGGATGCGGTCGCGCAAGGCGGCCGCATTCTCTGCGGCGGCAAGCGACTCGAGCGGCCCGGGAATTTCTTCGCCCCCACCGTGATCGCGGACCTGCCCCACGATGCCCCGATTGCACACGAGGAAATTTTCGGTCCGGTGGCGCTGCTTTTCCGCGTCGCTGACGAGAAGCAGGCCATCGCGATGGCAAATGACAGCGAATTCGGTCTCGGCGCGACAGTCTGGAGCGGCGACGCCGCGCGGGTTGCAAGAGTGGTTTCCGCCCTCGATGCAGGCGCAGTCTTCATCAACAGCTTCGTGCGCTCCGACCCCCGCGCACCCTTTGGTGGCATAAAAGCATCGGGCTATGGGCGCGAGTTGGGCGCGCTTGGTGCACGCGAGCTGACCAACGCCAAGCTGGTCTTCTCGGATTGAAGCACGGCCCTACGGCCCCCTTTCGGAAAGTAGCTAAAATGCAAACCACAACAGAACGGCGCTTCGGCGCTGCGAAGGAAGACGTGCCGCTTCTTCAAATGGTAGGGATCAGCAAGTCCTTCGGCCAGGTGGAGGTGTTGCAGGGCATCGACCTGACCTGCACCGCGGGCACCTTGACGGCCATCTGCGGGGAGAATGGCGCGGGCAAGTCCACCTTGATGAACATTTTGGGCGGCGTTTTTGCCCCAAGTGCCGGTGAAATCTACATCGACGGGCAGGCCATCTCTTTCACCCACCCATCAGAGGCAAAAGCCCGCGGCATTGCGGTGATCCACCAGGAGCTGAACCTTCTCCCTCACCGCAGCGTCGCCGATAATATTTTCCTCGGACGCGAGCCGGTGCGCTTCGGGATGCTCGACCGGCGCCGTATGAACCGGGACTCGGCCGCCGCGCTGCGCCGACTGGGCAGTGACATAGACCCACGTACCCCTTGTGGCGCCCTGTCCATCGCCGAGCAGCAGCTTGTCGAGATCGCGCGTGCATTGACTGAGGAAGCGCGCATTTTGGTCTTCGATGAGCCGACTGCGGCACTGGATGAAAGCGAAACCCGCGCATTGTTTGGGCTGATCGGTGAGCTGAAGGCGGCAGGTGTGGCTATGCTCTACATTTCGCACCGAATGGCCGAAATCCGCGAGCTCGCTGACCGTATCTCGGTGATCAAGGACGGTCGCCGGGTGGCTACGATGGCGGCGGCCGAGGCCAGCATCGATAACGTCATTCAACTGATGGTCGGGCGGGCCTTGGGCGACTTCTTCCCGCAGCCCGCCAGCGCCCCCGGCGGTGAAAGCCTGCTGAGCGTCCGGGGCGGTGGAAACGCGCAACTCCGAGGCATCGATTTAGATGTTCGCTCGGGCGAGATACTCGGCATCGCCGGGTTGGAGGGGTCGGGCAAAGCCGCCCTTGCGCGTGCTTTAGCCGGTGTAGACCCATTCCAATGTGGCGAGGTCGAGGCCTTCGATCGCCTTGGGGCTCCGCGGTCCCCACGACAGGCTGCAAGGCGGGGCATCGCCGCGATCCCGGATGACCGCAAGCGCGATGGTCTGGGCCTGTCACAATCGCTGCGCAACAACGTAGGCTTGACGCTTCGGGCCGTCACCAACCCTCTGGCGTCGGCGACTTCGGGCGGGCGCAGCCATCGCCGCCTTGATGCCCTTTTGGCCGAAACCGAAGTGCGCTGCGCAGATTTCGGAATGCCAGTAGGCGAATTGTCCGGCGGCAATCAGCAAAAGGTGATGTTCGCGCGCTGGCGGGCCGTTGCACCACGAGTCTGGATCGTCTCAGAGCCCACCCGAGGCATCGACGTGGGCGCACGCGCCGCAATCTACCGAATGCTGCGCGGCTTCGCCGAGGCAGGTGGCGCTGTGCTGGTGGTCTCCTCCGACCTGATGGAACTGATTGGCCTATGCGACAGAATCGGTGTTATGGCGGCAGGGCAACTGGTGGCTGAACTTCCGCGCGGGACTTCCGAGGACGAGATCATACGCCACGCAATGCGCCATGACCCGCCACAGGTAGGCCGGTCCCAGGGGCAGGCCCTGTCGGCTAGAGACGGGGACGCCGCATGAACATGACGACATTTTCATTTCAGGGTCCAATGACCGCAATGCGTGCAACCTGGCATCAACAGGGCATCGCAATTAGCCTCACCACCGCATCGATCGTCTTCTACGCGTTCACAGCGGTTGTGACGGGGCAGTTTTCTCAAGTCTCCTTTGCCGGCTTTCTAGGACTTTTCGAACGCACTGTCGCCTTGTCGCTAGTCGCGATGGGCCAAGCCGTCGTCATCGCTGGCGGCGCAATCGATCTTTCAGTTGCCAATATAGTCAGCGTCGCGGCCGTTCTCGCCGCCTATTTCATGCAGAACGATCCTGGCAATATTGCCGAAGCGACGGTCATGGTCATCGCGATCTGCGGTTCCGTCGGCGTCCTGAACGGCCTGCTGGTCACCTTGCTACGGGTCAGCCCATTGATTGCGACGCTGGGTACCAGCCTTGTGCTTCAGGGGATTCTCAGCCTGTCCTATGGAGCGCTTCAAGGTACCGTGCCGAAGGCGTTCCAAGTGGTCGCCTATGGCAAACTGGGAGGCGTCCCGGTTTCGCTGCTGTCGCTGCTGACCATCGCCTTGCTAACTGCTTTTGTCCTGCAGCGAACCCGTACTGGAAGTCGGCTTCTCGCCGTCGGGGGCAATCCCCGCGCCGCCCGGCTGGCAGGTATTCACGGCAGCCGCGTCACCGTTGCCACATTTGCCTTCTCCGCGGTTATGAGCGCCTTGGCAGGCCTCTACCTTGCCAGCCGTCTAGGCACAGGTACGCCCTGGATCGGGCGGGACGGCAGCTATGACCTCAGCTCCATCGCAGCGGCAGTGATCGGCGGGACGCTCTTGTCCGGTGGGCGCATCAGTATCGCGGGCACCCTCGCGGGGGTCCTCGTTTTCGCTGCTACCGATGCAATCTTCAACATGCTCCAGATCGATCCATTCCTAAGCCAAGTCCTGCGCGGCGTGATCGTGATCGCGGCAGTGGCCAGCTACACCTATCGCAGCCGGGAGGAAGCGGCATGAAAGCACTGATCAAGTACAACCCCGCGCTGCCGCTCCTATTAATTCTGCTGGCACTCATGATTTATCTAAGCCCGCTTTACCAGACCGGCCCCGGCCTGATGAGCTTTCTCCAGCGCGCCGCACCGCTGGTAATCCTGACCTGCGGGGCCACTTTCGTTCTGATATCGGGCGGGTTCGACCTATCTTCCGGCTCGCTCATCACGCTGGTGGTGATTGCTGGCGCGATGATCACTCGCGGCGACCCCGCATTCGCCGGTCTCGCACTGGCCAGTGTCGTCGGTATCGGCCTCTGCGTTGGGATGATCAATGGCCTCGCCGTCGCTTTTCTCAAGGTGCCCTCAATCATCACCACGTTGGGAACGCTTCTTGCGGTCAAAGGCATCGCGATGGCTTGGTCGGGCGGCGCGCCGTCCTCTTCCCTACCCGAGAACATGCGTAGCCTCGGACGCGGGCGCATCGACGATGTGCCGCTGACTGGCTCGCTGCCCTATAGCGTCATCGCCCTGATCGCGAGCCTCGCAGCGACCTATTGGCTGCTGCATCGCACTAACTTCGGTCGCATGGTTTTCATGCTGGGTGACAATCCGCGCGCAGCCGCGCTGGCGGGGGTGCCGACGCAGCGTGTCCGAATTGCCTGCTTCGCGGTCTCGTCCCTTTGCGCAGTCCTCGCGGGCCTGCTGCTGGGCGGCTATTCCGGCGTTTCGGTTGATGTGGGCGGCGACTATGCGTTGCAGGCAGTCGCAGCGGCGGTGATCGGCGGCGTCGTCCTGCTAGGCGGGCGTGGCTCGATCGCAGGGGCCGCCTGCGGTGCGCTGACGCTCTACGCAATCTTTACCGTGCTGAACCTCGTCGGCGTTTCCCAACCCGTCCGCCTAGCCGTTCAGGGGGCCATTCTCGTGCTGGCCGCCGCCATGACAAGCCGACGAGAATGAGCGCCGCCCCCTTCCGGACAGCCTTCCCCACTCCGGTGGCAACCGACCAAACCAACCAAATGAAAATTGTCTGACAGGAGGAGATGACAATGAAAAAGGTAACAAGACAGACCATGCTGGCCGGCGTCTTAGCGCCGTTCGTAGCCACCGCGCAGGGAGGCGCGATGGCACAGGTCGCCAATGTCGACATTGACAAGGAACATGCCGCGCAGGTTGCGCTGATGTCGGCGACCCCGAACGGTCCCGCCGACAAGCCCTGGGAGCAGTGGTTCGACGCCGAGTTGGCCGATACCTCGGCCCATGCAAAGCCCGGTCCGTACCGGGTCTGCTTTTCGAATGCCAGCGTCAGCAACGCCTGGCGCGTGACCGGCTGGACCACGATGAAGGCCGAAGTCGACCTGCACCCGAACGAGATCGCCAGCTTCGACTATGCCGATGCACAGGGAAATGACGACAAGCAGATCTCGGACATCCGCTCGTTCCTCAACAGCGGTTCGTGCGATGTGCTGATCGTCTCGCCGAATACGTCGGCGGCGCTGACCCCCGTGGTCGAAGAGGCCTGCAAGCAGCTGCCGGTCATCACCTTCGACCGCTCGGTAAACACCAGTTGCCCGGTGACCGCCGTGCGCTCGATCGGCGGCTATGCCTGGGGCAAAGCTGCGGCCGATTATGTGGTCGCCAATGTGCCGAAGGGCGGCAACGTACTGGTCCTTCGCACCGCGCCCGGCCTCGACATCTTTGAAACCCGTTGGGCAGCCGCAGAAAAGGTGTTTGCCGAAGCCGACGTCAAGGTGATCGGCAACGAGTTTGTCGGCGGCGACAGGGCGAAGGCCAAGGCGACAGTTGTCGACTATCTCAGCCGCACCGGACATATCGATGCGGTCTGGGTCGATCTTGGCGTGGTGTCTGTCGCTGTGGCGGAGGCTTTCCAAGATATGGGCCTTCCTTATCCGGTCATCACCGGCGAGGATGAACAGGACTATCTCCAGGCTTGGAAGGATGATGGCTTCAAGGGAATCGCCCCCACCTATCCCGCGTTCCAGTGGCGTACCGCTGTGCAGGCCGCGCTGAAGGTACTGAAGGGCGAACCCGTTCCCGCCCCGGAATGGATTCTGCCGCAGCCGGTCATCACCGAGGCCGAGCGTGACGCGTTCATCGATCCGCAACTGCCGCCGCTGCATTTCGCCACATGCGGCTGCGAGTCGATGCCCGGCTACCCGCAACGGTGGGGAGCGAACGACTGATGACACGAAACATCCAGGCGGTTGACTATCTGATCCTGGGTGGGGGCTCGGCGGGCTGTGTGCTCGCCGCGCGCCTCTCTGAGGATCCGTCGAAGACCGTTCTTTTGATCGAAGCCGGTCGCGACATCACGCGGGATTCCATGCCCAAAGATATCCGTGCCCGTTATCCCGGCCTGGCCTATCTTGACCGCGCGAATATCTGGCCCACCCTCGAGGCTCGCATAAGCGGCGCTACCAATACAAAGGGAAAGCAGGCCCCTCGCCTGTATGAGCAGGGACGGGTTCTGGGTGGCGGTTCAGCGATCAATGCCATGGTCGCCAACCGCGGCGCGCTAGATGATTACGATGAATGGGGCCGCATCGGAGCGGAGGGTTGGGACGGCGAGACCGCCTTGCGCTATTTTCGCAAGCTTGAGCGGGACGTTGATTTTGACAACGAATATCATGGTAAGGACGGCCCTATTCCCGTCCGCCGATTGCCGGCCAACAAAGTCTCTCGCTTCGTGCAGGCGGTCAAGCGGACACTCGTGGCTCAGGGCTACCCGGCTCGTGATGACCAGAACGGTCTGTGGGAGGATGGCGTTTTTCCCGCATGCATCACTGTCAGCGACGACGGCCACCGAGTCCCGGCCTCGGTCGGCTATCTGACCGATGAGGTTCGTGCCCGCTCGAACCTGACAATTCAGACCGGGACGCATGCCCTGAAACTGACGTTCGACGGCAAGCGCGTGACGGGCGCCGTGGTGGCCCGCGATGGTGAAGATCCCTGTCCCATCCCGGCAGGCGAAACATTGGTGACCATGGGAGGCATTCATTCCTGCGCGCTGCTGTTGAGAAGCGGGATCGGACCTGCGGAAGAATTGCAATCGCTTGGTATCTGTTCCCGTCATGATCTGGCTGGCGTCGGCAAGAACCTGATGGAACACCCGCTTATCGCCGTCTCGACCTACCTTCCTCCGGCCCTTCGGATGCAAGATCTCGAGGAGCATCATGATCAGGCGCTGTTGCGCTACACCTCGTCGATTTCCGACGCTGAGGCGGGCGACATGCACTGCGCCATCCTGGGACGGACCGCCTGGCACGGCATTGGCCAGAGACTTGGCACAATTCTCGTTTGGGTCAACAAAGCATTTTCGCGCGGCGAAGTCCGTCTGCGTAGCGCAGACCCGAGAGTGGAACCTGAGGTCGATTTTCGTCTGCTTTCGGATCCGCGAGATATGGAACGCCTGAAGGAGGGCTTCCGGCTGGCCGCTAAGATACTCTCGAATCCCGATCTGAAGCAGGTATGTGGCCCGGTCTTCCCGACCAGCTATTCCGAACGGGTAAAGCGCGTATCTGCACCAGGCCCATGGAACGCCTTCCAATTGCGGCTTTTCTCAAAGATGCTCGACTGGGCAGGACCGCTGCGCAACCTGTTGATCCATACTGTCGTCACCATGGGCATAAGCCTGCGGAAACTGCTCGCCGACGACAGGGGTCTGGAAGAGTTCATCGGAAACTCCGTGTCAGGGGTATGGCACGCGTCAGGTACCTGCCGCATGGGCGCCCCAGATGACCCGATGGCGGTCACAGACGGAGGCGGGCGGGTCCTGGGACTTGATGGCCTGAGGGTGTGTGACTCCTCGATCATGCCATCCATCCCGCGCGCCAATACTAACCTGCCGACCATGATGCTGGCCGAGCGCTTGGCAGATGTCATCAAGGCAAACGCGGATGCCGGCCTTTCCGGGACTTAATTGCTTCGGACTGCTTACCAGGCGCGCCACCGGAGATGCGGGACGATTTCTGCATCTCTGCGCCTACCCGACCTTACCATAACCACCTTACCCGACTGGCGCCCGCTGTAGCCCGAAACGCAGGGTCTGCGAAGCGATGGCGCTCTCTGCCCGCGAGGATCTCATGCCGACTTTATCGCGCCCGTCCCTGTCCGGAACGAAGCTATCCGCCAACGTCTCGACCTTGGCAAATGAAGATATTCTGCAGCGGACGGTCGCTGAACTGCAGGGAATACTTGGCGCCGTCATCTGCGAGCAGGAGGGCTCGGCGCTCTTCGCTTTGGTCGAGACGCTCCGACGCCGCGCAATTGGTTTCCAGCGCAGTGGCGTTTGCGAACTGCGTGAGGAACTGAATGGACTTCTCTCCGGGCGAGAGGCCGGGGATCTGGAAAAGGTTCTGCGCGCCTTCACCCTGTCCCTGCACTTGGCCAATATCGCTGAAAGCGTGATCCGAGGTGATGCCAGGGCTGCGCGGACAACGCTTTTAGATGCGCTGGAGACGATCCCGCCTCAAGTCCGTAGACAACTGTCCGCTGGCATTGTGCTCACCGCTCACCCGACTGAAATCCGCCGTCAGTCCGTCATTGACATCGAAGGGAGGATCGCTGGCCTGCTGGCTTCGGATGGTGCGATACGCGACCGCGATGCCATACGGCGCGAAATCCTGACCCTGTGGCTGACCGAACTGTCGCGCCGCGAGAAGCTCCGTGTCCAGGACGAAATCGCCAACGGAGTTTCGGTGGCAATGCGGTCGATTGTTCCGGCGATGGTCAGCGTGCAGTCCGGCATCGACCGACATTTCGCCGCGGAGACCGAGCGTCCTGCACCCTTGTTCACGCTTGGGACCTGGATCGGCGGCGACCGCGACGGGAATCCTTTCGTTACGCGCGACGTCTTCGACCATGCTGTCACTACGCAGCAAAAGGCCCTCTTCACCTACTACCGCACCGCGCTCGATGCGCTATTTTCAGAGCTTCCGATTTCAGATCGCTATCTCTCGTCGAGTCCCGCACTCGAACGCCTTGCCAATACTTTGCCGTGTGGCACCTCTCTGCGGCATGATGGCGAGCCTCTGCGGCGGGTGATCAGGCATATGCGCACGCGGCTAGACGCGACCGAGACAGGTGACCCGGAAGGCTATCCGGACGCAGACGGGTTCGGGGGGGATCTTGATGCGCTGGCCGAAGCGATGGACGCAGCTGGCGCCAAGGCGCTCGCCAACGGGCGGCTGGCCGAAATTCGCGCAACCTTGCGGCTCGCCGGCTTTCATCTATTTACCATCGATCTGCGGCAGAATTCCAGGGTCCACGGGCATTGCCTGCATGACATCCTCGCTAAATCCCGGCTCTGCGTGGATTATCTCTCCCTCTCCGAAGCAGAACGCATCGCCCTGCTGAGTACCTTGCTTGATGGCGACCTTCCTGACCCCCGCTCTTTGGACTGTTGTGAGGAAACGCGGAGCGAGCTTGCCATCTTCGAAGCCGTTGCCGTGGCGCGGCAACGGCTCGGACCCGAACTGGTCCGTCATGCGATCGTTTCAAATACCGAGTCCGTTTCGGACATCCTGGAAATCGCCGTGCTGCTTAAGATGCACGACTGTTTCGGAGGAAAGGACCCGATCCTGCCCGTGCCACTGTTCGAAACGATTGCGGACTTGGGTCAGTCGCTTCCGGTCATGCGCGCACTCTATGCCATTCCGGCCTATACCCGAGCGACGCGTGCGTCCCGGCCCGAGGTCATGTTGGGCTATTCCGACAGCAACAAGGACGGAGGCATCCTGACCTCGCGCTGGGAAGTCTGGAAAGCCGAGGCCGCGATCAGTGCCTTCTTCGAAGAGATTGGGCGAGACGTTGCCTTTTTTCACGGCCGCGGCGGATCGGTCGGCCGGGGGGGCGGCGCGATGCGCGACGCGATTCTCGCTCAGCCCCCTGCGCTGCAGAGCCGCGGGTTTCGGCTGACGGAACAGGGCGAGGTCATCTCGAAGCGCTATGAGACGCAAGCCCAAGCAACAATACGGTTCTGCGAACTTGGCATTGGTTTGGCCGAGGCAGAAGCCGCACGCGTGACTGGCGCGCCTCCACGGGTTTTCCTGGCCACGATGGAACGGATTTCAAAGGCTGCCCTTGTTGCATACCGTGGCCTGTCTCAGTCGCCAGGATTCCTGACTTTCTTCCGTGAAGCGACAGTGATCGACCACATCGCATCACTCAACATGGGGTCGCGACCGGTCTCGCGCTCGACCCTCGACAGCTTGGCGGACCTCAGGGCGATTCCTTGGGTCTTTTCGTGGTCGCAATCCCGATTCAACCTGCCTGGTTGGTTCGGTGCAGGCACGGCCCTCACCGAGGCCTGGGACGGGGGCTTGCTAACCGAGATGTATCAGGACTGGTGGCCGTTCCGGCATGTGATGGACGCGATCGCCAAGGCAATGGCCCGGACAGATTTCTCCATTGCCACCGCCTATGCCGACTTGGTGACAGAACCCGGCCTGCGTGCCCAAACCGTTGACGTGCTGCGTGCCGAACACAATCGCATGCAGGGCATGGTCGAGATGCTGACTGAAAGGTCCGATGCTGCTGATCAAGGGTTCAGTTTACGCCGTGCTTACTTAGATCCTCTGCATTTCGCCCAGATCGACCTGCTGGCACGTTTGCGCCGTGACGGCAGCGATCCCAAGTTGGAGGATGCTTTGAAGATCTCGATAAACGGTATCGCCTCCGGCCTTCAGGGGACCGGCTGAGCTTCGAAACGCGCCTGATCGTGGCGAACTGGCGCCGCCATATCTGGCCGCTGTGCCGCTCCAAGTATAGGAATTACGATCCTCATTCTCTTAGGCTCAGGTATAGCGCGGCAATCTGGGTGAGACTTGCGCGACAGTCAGGATGAGATTCTATGTCGCGGCATCGCTGAGGTTATCACGCTGATTGTCGCTGGCAACGTCGTCGTCACATTCTGATTGCCGCGCCGCGTCAACCTTGGGAGTGTTCTTGATTGTCGCGTAGGCCGCCGGACGGCCCCGCTGGCGTTTGCCCTCGAGGGCGGAGCGTCGTCGATAGCTTTCGACGTTCATCTCGAAGATGGTCGCGTGGTGAACCAGGCGGTCGACGGCGGCCAAGGTCATGGCCGGATCCGGGAAGACCCTGTTCCATTCTCCGAATGGCTGATTGGCCGTGATCATGATGGAGCGGTGTTCGTATCGCGCCGAGATGAGTTCGAAGAGAACGCTGGTTTCAGCCTGATCCTTGGAGACATAGGCAAGATCGTCGAGGATCAGCAGGTCGAACTTGTCGAGTTTTGCAAGGGCGGCCTCGAGTTGCAGCTCCCGCCTTGCGAGTTGCAGCTTCTGAACCAAGTCGGTGGTCCTGGTGAAGAGGACGCGCCAGCCGTTCTCGATCAGCGCAAGGCCAATGGCGGCCGCGAGATGGCTCTTGCCGCCACCTGGCGGGCCAAACATCAGCACATTGGCACCCTTGGCCAGCCAGCTGTCGCCGGCGGCCATGGCCATCACCTGAGCCTTCGAGATCATCGGGACCGCCTCGAAGGCGAAGCTGTCGAGCGTCTTACCGGGCGGCAGGTGAGCTTCCGCCAGGTGCCTCGTGATCCTGCGCTGCGACCGTTCAGCCAGCTCATGCTCGGCGATTGCGGCCAGGAAGCGCGCGGCAGGCCAGCCCTCCCGATCCGCCCGTTCGGCGAACTGGGGCCAGAGTGTCTTGATCGTCGGCAGCCTGAGGTCGTTCAGCATGATGCCGAGACGGGCCTCGTCGACCGCGTGGGATACGGCCTTCATGCGCCTGTCTCCACCATGACAGAGGTGCCGATCAGCGCCTCATAGCTGCCAAGATGGACCGTAAGCGTCCGGCCTGACCGCCCTGCCGCGTGGTGAAAGAGGCGGATAGTGTCCACCATTGATAGTGGACACTATGGTGATGGCGTGGCGCGTCGGACGAAGCGACTTTGGACGGATGAGGAGAAGCGTTCGATCTGTTTCCAGACGGCGGCGCCGGGCGTTTCCGTGGCTCAGGTGGCGCGGCGCTACGCGGTGAACGCGAACCTGATCTTCAAGTGGCTGCGCGATCCCCGTTATGCGCCGGACCCCACCTCGGTTGCGCGCCCAGCAGAGGAGGCGCGGTTTCTGCCCGTAGAGATCGTCGCGGAGACCAGGTCTACTCCGGCGGCACCTGCCGCCGAGAACCACATCGAGATCGAGCTGGCGGGCGGTCACCGGATGCGGATCAGCGGCAGCTATGATCCTGAGGCGCTGGCGCGGCTGATCCGGGGACTTTCGGCGTGATCCCGGTTCCGGCCAACACGCGGGTCTGGCTGGCTGCCGGGGTCACCGACATGCGCAAGACCACCACCCTTCTGGAGCCACTGGCCGAGGCCATCGGGCGCCATGTCCTGTCGGCCGAGGCGATCTTCGCCGACGATACGCCGGTGCGGATGCTGGCGCCCGGCACCGGCAAGACCCAGACGGCCCGGCTCTGGACCTATGCCCGCGATGAGCGCCCATGGGATGGCGATGCTCCGCCTGCCGCATGGTATCGCTTCTCGGGCGACCGCAAGGGTCAGCACCCCAAGGATCATCTGGCCCGTTTCCGCGGCTGGATGCATGCCGACGGCTATGCCGGGTTCGAGGATCTCTACCGTTCCGGCGCCATTCGCGAGGTCGCCTGCATGGCCCATGTCAGGCGCAAGTTCGTAGACATCCACCGATCGCAAGGTTCGCCGATCGCTGAGGAGGCCAGGCGGTTCCAGAACGCCTCGGCCGCGGGCGCCGGATCGGCGGTTTCGGGCATATCCGCGATGTCGGCATTGCGTCGCTGCGCCATCAGCGCGTTGATCGCAAGGTGCGTGC
Organism: Paracoccus pantotrophus; assembly: GCF_008824185.1. Taxonomy (NCBI): domain Bacteria; kingdom Pseudomonadati; phylum Pseudomonadota; class Alphaproteobacteria; order Rhodobacterales; family Paracoccaceae; genus Paracoccus; species Paracoccus pantotrophus. The sequence goes on along the minus strand of NZ_CP044424.1, from coordinate 50,076 downwards.
CGATCGGCGCAGATAGGCACGCGGATCGCGGACCCCGGCCATTCCGCCCTCTTTCTCCAGCACGCGCGAGAACGCGTCCTGGATCAGGTCGTCCGCCATGCCGAGGCTGCCGGTCATTCTTGTCAGGAACCGACGCAGACCGGGCCGGTCCTTCATGTAAAGGCAGGCAAGATGGACGGAATCGGTCATCCGAAAGTTGGGAATCCTTGAACAGACGAGAGAGGATGCAGGTGCGCAATTTCCGACCAAATCAATCAGAAACCGCTTGCAAGCCGTGCGGAAGGCCACGATGCCCGGGCGGTCGCGCAACCGCTGAGGGAACGCCACGTCGGATTGCATCAGGAAGAGGCTGGTCGTAGCGGCTTGGTTGGCGCCTATGCGATGGGGGTGATGCGGGAGGCTAAAATGCGGCGTGCCTGCTGAGCATGATGCCCATCTCCGTCATAGGCAGAACCAGAGTGGCTAATGCTACTGCTAACTTGGCATCCGACCTTCCGATTGCCGATCTCGTATGTGGGTGGCGATCATGACGACGTTGTGAAATCCTCGTGCGCGCAGGCGCCCTGGGCGCCGAGTCGAAGTTTTCGGCGCCCGATCGCACCACAAATGAGAAAGGGACGCATGTCACAGACACCCACACCCGACAAACCGCCTCACAAAAGCCACAAGGGCCATCCCGGCGATCTTTGGCGAGAGCAGGAGGCCCTGGCGGGCCATCTCGACCCCGACCCCGATCCGGGCGTCGAGGCGCTGCCGCAGCCCGAGGGGCCGACCGAGATCATCGAGACCGAATACCAGATCGGCCAGGACAATATCGAGGGCGTCAGGCCGGTCGCCTTCGACATCCATAACCCGGTCTTCATGATCTCGGCCGTGGCCGTGGTGCTGTTCACCGCCGCCACGCTGCTGTTCCCGACGGTATTGGGGCCGTTCTTCGCCGGATTGCGCGACCTGGTGACCAGCCGCTTCGACTGGTTCTTCCTGATCGCGGGCAATGTGTTCGTCCTGCTTTGCCTTGGCCTGATCCTGTCGCCGCTGGGAGGGATCCGGCTTGGCGGCCCCGAAGCGACGCCGGATTTCAGCCTGACCGGCTGGTTCGCGATGCTGTTCGCCGCCGGCATGGGCATTGGGCTGATGTTCTATGGCGTCAGCGAGCCGCTGGGGCATTTCACCGCCGCCCTGGGCGGGCCGGTGGTCGAGGACGGCATCCGCACCGACTGGGCGCCGCTGGACGGGGCGCCGGGGGACGAGATGGCCGCCCGCCGCCTGGCCATGGCCGCGACCATCTTTCACTGGGGGCTGCACCCCTGGGCGATCTATGCGGTGGTGGCGCTGGCATTGGCGCTGTTTGCCTATAACAAGGGGCTGCCGCTGACGCTGCGCTCGGTCTTTCATCCGCTGTTCGGCGAAAGGGTCTGGGGCTGGCCGGGCCATGTCATCGACGTCCTGGCCGTGCTGGCGACCCTGTTCGGGCTGGCCACCTCGCTGGGGATCGGGGCCGAGCAGGCCGCGGCCGGCTTTCATTTCCTGTTCGGCTGGAGCACCGCCAGCGCCGCCAAGATCGCGCTTATCGTCATCATCACCGGCGTCGCGACGGGTTCGGTGGTGCTGGGGGTGGAAAAGGGCGTCAAGCGGCTGTCCGAGATCAACATGGTGCTGGCGCTGATCCTGTTGCTGTTCGTGATCCTGGTCGGGCCGACCTGGCAGATCCTGACCGGGTTTTTCGGCAATCTGGGCGCCTATGCCGCCGACCTGATCCCGCTGTCCAATCCCTTCGGACGCGACGACGACAATTTCCGCCAGGGCTGGACGGCCTTTTACTGGGCCTGGTGGATCAGTTGGTCGCCCTTTGTCGGCATGTTCATCGCCCGAGTCAGCCGCGGCCGCACGGTGCGGCAATTCCTGGTCGCGGTGCTGATCGTGCCCTCGCTCATCTCGGTGCTGTGGATGACCGCCTTCGGCGGCACGGCGATCACGATGACGCTGGGCGGCTTTTCCGGCGTGGCCGATGCGGCGCTGGAATTGCAGCTGTTCCAAATGCTGTCGCAGCTGCCGCTGACCGCGATCACCAGTTTCGTGGGCATCGTGCTGGTCATCGTCTTTTTCGTGACCTCGTCGGATTCGGGATCGCTGGTGATCGACACCATCGCCGCGGGCGGCAAGATCCACGCCCCGGTGCCGCAGCGCATCTTCTGGTGCAGTTTCGAGGGGCTGGTCGCCATCGCGCTGTTGCTGGGCGGCGGGCTGACGGCCCTGCAGGCGATGGCGGTTTCAACCGGGCTGCCCTTTACGCTGGTGCTGCTGGGGGCCTGCTGGGCCATCGTCAAGGGCCTTCTGGGTGAAAGGCGCGAACTGGGCTGAGGGCGTCACGCATGGGATGGGCGGGCAGGTTTCCGCCCATTTCTCGTGGCCGCTTCCCCGCGGCAGGATATCGCTGCCGTGTTGCCAGACAGACTTGCTTGCAAGCTGCTCAGGCCATCCGAAATCAGGTTCATTCAGTGGGCGGTTTGGAGAGCTAGGGTCTTGAGAAACAAGGCCCTGCCAGGGTTTCGGCCTGAGCGTGACCCTTTGAATCGCGCAAGCGTCGAAGACAGTTCCACAGAGCCGGGGATTGCCAGCACCTTGTGCCCTATATGCCGGTCCTTTCGATGGCTTCCACAGCGCTTCCGCCGCTCAACTATTGTCCTCGGACCAATAGTGAACATGGTCTTGCTGTCGAAGACCGGCCAGTGGGCCTAGACAGCAACAAATAGTCGGCTCATTCCACAGTGGTTGACTGTTTCGTGGATGTGCATGCCTGTGCCGATCGGATCACCGTTCGTCAGGGTGGCGGCTTTCGAAAGACCGGCTGCGCCGTCCCGCCAAGTCGGCCACAGCCACTGACGGCGGGGGCAGGTGGGCCGTGAGAACCTGCCGGTGTCCGGCGATCCTGTGTCGCGCCGCCGTCAGATGCAAGTATAGCCCGCATCGGCGTTGATGACCGCGCCGGTCAGCAGGCTCGACGCATCCGAGGCGAGGAACTGCACCACCGAGGCGATCTCGTGCGGTTGCCCCATCCGTCCGGCAGGCGTCATCTCCAGCCAGCGCGACACCAATCCGGGCTGGCTTTCCAACCCGTGCAGCAGCGGGGTCTCGATATAGGTCGGCGCGACGGCGTTCACCCGCACCCCGCGCGTGGCCCATTCGACGGCCAGCGATTTCGTCAGGTGATGCACGCCGGCCTTCGATGCGTTGTAATGGCATTGCGGCTGCGGCACGTTGACGATCTGGGCCGACATCGAGCCGATATTGACGATGGAGCCGCGCCCGGCCTCCAGCATGCGCCGCCCGAAGCCGCGGCAGGTGCGGAAGACCCCGGTCAGGTTCACGGCGATCACCTTGTCCCATTCGGCGTCCGTCATGTCCTCGGCCGGGGTGTTGGTGACGATGCCGGCGTTGCAGACCAGAACGTCCAGCGGCGGCAGCGCCGCCGCCAGCGCGTCGATGGCGACGCCGTCGGTCACGTCCAGCGCCTCGGCCCGGACCTTGAAGCCTTTGGCCCTCAGGTCGCGGGCGGTGATCTCGGCGCGGTCGCGCAGGATGTCGGTGCAGATCACCTCGGCCCCGGTCGCTGCCAGCCCCTCGGCGATGGCGGCGCCGATGCCCTGGCCCGCGCCGGTGACCAGCGCCAGCCTGCCGGTCAGATCCTGTTTTGACCTGTAATCCATTCGAAGCTCCTCCTCAGGTCAGTGCGCAGCGCAGCGGCTCGCCGCGCAAGCCACGCAACGCCTCCTCCGACGCCAGCCGTTGCAGAGCATCGACCGAGGCATCGGAATAGAAGGCGGCATGGGGCGACATGATCACATGCGGCGCCTCGCGCAAGGCCGAACCCGGCGGAAGCGGTTCCTTTTCGAACACGTCGAGGCCGGCGCCGGACAGGTGACCGGACATCAGCGCCCCGGCCAACGCATCCTCGTCCACCAGCCCGCCGCGCGAGCAATTGATCAGGATCGCTCCCTTGGGCATGCGCGCGATGGCGGCGGCGCCTATCAGGTGCCGCGTTTCGGGCGTCAGGGGGACGTGCAGCGACAGGACATTGGCGCCGGAAATCACTTCGTCGCGGGGCAGGGGGGTGATGCCGGCCGCGCGGATCTGGTCCTCGGGAATGAAGGGATCAAAGCCGGTGATGCGGCAGCCGAATACAGCCATGCGCGCGGCATAGGCCCGCGCGATCCGGCCCAGCCCGATCAGGCCGACAGTGGTGTCGCGCAGCGAGCGCAGCCCGTCCACCATCCGGTCGATCTTCCATTCGCCGGCGCGAATGCCGTCGTCATAGCTGCCCAGCTTGCGCGCCAAGGCCAGCGTCATCGCGGCGGCATGGTCGGCGACCTCGTCGACGCCGTAATCGGGCACGTTGCAGATGCGCACACCCAGATCGCGTGCCGCGGCCAGATCGACATTGTCCACGCCCACGCCATAGCGCACCACGACCGCGCCAGGCGCCATCGCCGCCATGACCTTGCGCGTCATCGGGGCGAAGTTGTTCAGCACGGCATTTGCGCCCCGCACCGCCTCCAGCGCCTCGTCCTCGCTGCGGCAGTGGAACTCGGTGAAGGCGGCGCCGGCGGCCTCGGCTGCCGCCTGTTCGTGCCGGGTATTGCCGAAGGCCTGGTCGGTGACGACCAGTTTCAGGGTGGCTCCGCTCACAGCAACCCCCGTCCGGCCAGGTTGCGCATCAGGGCGCGGGTACCGAAGGTCCAAGGCGCGGCTTCGTCGGAATGGACGACGGTATTGCGCAACGTGCCCAGGAGCGGGGTCGAGATCTCGACCACGTCGCCCGGCTTGTGGGTAAAGCCCGAGCCCTTCTCGGCGCGGTCCTGCGTCGGGGCAAACATGGTGCCCAGGAACAGCATGAAGCCGTCGGGGTATTGATGCGACTTGTTCATCGTCTGCGAGACCAGATCGGCGGGTTTGCGGCTGATCTCGGCCATGTTCGAGCGGCCGGACATATGGAAGCCGTCGGTGCCGGTGACGGCCATGGTCAGCGTGGCGTTTTCGATGTCGGCAAGGGTGAAGGCATCGTCGAACAGGCGGATGAACGGGCCGATGCTGCACGAGGCGTTGTTGTCCTTGGCCTTGCCCAGCAATAGCGCCGAGCGCCCCTCGACATCGCGCAGGTTTACGTCGTTGCCCAGCGTCGCGCCGCGAATGTTGCCCCGGCTGTCCACCGCCAGCACCACCTCGGGCTCGGGGTTGTTCCAGTCCGAGATGCGGTTCACGCCGACCTGTGCGCCATGGCCGACCGCCGACATCGGCTGCGACTTGGTGAAGACCTCGGCATCCGGGCCGATGCCGACTTCCAGATATTGCGACCACAGGCCCTCGGCGATGAGTGCCGTCTTGACCTCGGCGGCCTTTTTGGAACCCGCCTCGATATTCGACAGGCTGTCGCCGATCAGTGCGCCGATGCGCTGGCGCAACTGGTCCGCGCGGGCCGGATCGCCCGAGGTGCGCTCGTCGATCACGCGCTCGACCATGCTTTGCGCGAAGGTCACGCCGCAGGCTTTCAGCGCCTGGAAATCGCAGGGCGCCAGCAGGCAGGGGCGTTCGGCGTGATAGCCCATTTCCGCCGGGTCCAGCACCAGGTCGTCGGGCGTGCCGACGGCCTCGCCGGTCAGGCCGTCGAACCGGCCTGCGGGATCATCGTCCAGGAAATCAGCCATGGAGACGACCGATTCGGTCACGTCGATCAGGGCGCCATCACGCAGGATCACCACGGACGGACCTTTGCCGGGGCGCCAGATGCGGCCGACAAGCTTTGCGGTTTCGGGGGAATTGGGTAGCATGAGTCTCACCTCCTCGGGTTTGTAGTGAAACTACATTTGAGGATGGATTCCCGTCAAGGAGGTTGATGCGGAATGGTGGCAGAAATTTTCTCGCCACCAGCAAGGATTCCAATTTAATCATGAAAACATCGATATAGGGAAAATCATTGGCCAATCCGCGCATCCGCCACTGGCGACCCTCAACAATCCCTCTTGCCAGAATGTAGTTATGCTATATTTTGGCGCCATGAGGACGCAGGGAGGTGCCAAAACCATGACAGAACAATCCATTCTGGAAGCGATTGGCCGGCTGGACGGCATGCTCTTCATCAATGGCGCGTTCCGCCCTGGCGCGGGCGACCCTCTGCCGGTGGAAAATCCGGCGACTGGCCAGGTCATCGGCCATATCGCCGCCGCCACCGACGCCGAGATCGAGGCCGCCGTGCAGGCCGCGCGCCGGGCCTTTCGTCCCTGGGCCGCGGAATTGCCCAAGACGCGTGCCGCGGCACTGCACCGACTGGGCGACCTGATCGCCGCCGATGCGCCAAGCATGGCGCAGATCATGACCGCCGAGCAGGGCAAGCCGGTCAACGAGGCCAGGGGCGAGATCCTGAAGCTGGCCGAGGCCTGCCATTTTTATGCCGAAGAGGCGACCCGCGTGCATGGCGAGATCGTTCCGAACGACCAGCCCGGCTTTCAAAGCCTCGTGGTGCGCGAACCCATCGGCGTCGTGGGCGCGATCACGCCCTGGAACTATCCGGCGGAATTGGTGGGCTGGAAGCTCTGCGCCAGCCTCGCTTCGGGCTGCACCATCGTCATCAAGCCGGCCGAGATCACGCCTTTCACCGCGCTGGCCATCGCCGAAAAATGCCTTGAGGCCGGGATTCCCGCGGGCGTCGTCAACGTGCTGACGGGCAAGGGCTCGCAGGTCGGGCAGGCGCTGGTCGAGCATCCGCAGGTGGACAAGATCGCCTTTACCGGCTCCAGCGCGGTCGGCCTGCATATCCAGCAAAGCTGTCCGCAGGTAAAGCGGATGTCGCTGGAGCTGGGGGGCAATTGTCCGATGATCGTGACCGCCAGCGCAGATGTCGCGGCGGCGGTCAAGGGCGCCGCCCGGCGCAGCTTCCGCAATTGCGGCCAGATCTGCATCGCCATCAACCGGATCTATGTCCACCGCTCGGTCTATGAGGAATTCCTGGCCGGGTTGGGCCAGGCGGCGGATGCGCTCAGCGTGCATGACGGGTTGACGCATCCGGCGGCGGATCTGGGTGCCATGGCCTCGGCCGAACCGCTGGCCAAGACGCGGACCCATCTTGAGGACGCGCTGGCCCGAGGCGCGCGGCTCATCGCGGGCGGCAAGGCGCCCGAGGGCGCGGAATATGCCAAGGGGCATTTCTTCCGTCCGACCGTGGTCGCCGATTGCACGCATGAGATGCTGGTGATGACCGAGGAGACCTTTGGCCCGCTGGTCGGCGTCGCGGTTTATGACGACTTGACCGAGGCCGTCGAATTGGCGAACGACACGCCCTATGGGCTGGCCTCTTACGTCTATGCCCGTGATCTGACCGAGATCCACGCCCTGTCGGCAGGGCTGGATTACGGCAATGTGGCGATCAACAATGTCGATGCCGGGATCATGAACGCCCCCTATGGCGGCCGCAAGCAAAGCGGCGTCGGCTATGAGCATGGGCGCGAGGGGTTGCTGGAATACTTCAACTTCAAGCATGTCCGGCTGCATCACGGCGTCGGGGCCTGAGCCATGCAGGCGCTCCTGGGCATCGACATCGGCACCTCGGGGTGCAAGGCGCTGCTGATCGGCACCAACGGCGCGGTGATCGCGGCGGATACCGCGACCTATCCGCTGTCGCAGCCGCGTCCGGGCTGGACCGAGCAGGATCCCGAATTGTGGATCGAGGGCGCGCGCAAGGCCGTGGCCGGGGCGCTGGCCAAGGCGCCGGGGGTCGAGATCCTTTGCGTCGGCCTGTCGGGCCAGATGCACGGGCTGACGCCGCTGGACGCGGATCATCGGGTGCTGCGCCCGGCAATCCTGTGGAACGACCAGCGCAACGGCGCCGAATGCGCGGCGCTGACCGAGGCGGCTGGCGGGCTGGAAGGGTTGCTCGCCGCCACCAACAACCGGATGCTGGTCGGCTATACCGGCGGCAAGATCCTGTGGATGCGCAACCATGAGCCCGAGTTGTTCGCGCGCATGGCCCTGATGCTGAACCCCAAGGATTATCTGCGCCTGCGTCTGACCGGCGAGGTGGCCAGCGAGGTCTCGGACGCCTCGGGAACCGGGTTTTTCGACGTGCGCCGCCGGCAATGGGCGGCGGGGCTGATCGAAACCGCTGGAATCGACCCGGCGCTGCTGCCCCCGGTCTTTGAATCGCAGGAGATTACCGGCCGGATCTCCGCCAAGGGCGCGGCGCTGTTCGGCCTGCCCGAAGGGGTGCCCGTCGCGGGCGGCGGCGGCGACAGCGTGATCCAGACCATCGGCTCGGGCGTGATCGCGCCGGGCGAGCTGCAGACCACCATCGGCACGGCAGGGATACTGGCCGCGGCGCTGGATGTGCCGCAGGACAACCCCGACGGCAAGTTGCAGGTGTTCTGCAATGTCGCCGCCGACAAGTGGCATTGCATGGGCGTGTCGCTGAATGCGGGCGGCGCGATGGGCTGGTATCGCGATACGCTTTGCGCCGATGCGCCGCCGTTCGAGCAACTGGTGGCCGAGGCGGCCGAAAGCCCTGCCGGCGCGCGGGGCCTGCTGTTTCTGCCCTATCTGAACGGGGAACGCTGCCCGCATCCCGATCCTTCGGCGCGCGGGGCCTTCATCGGGCTGACTGCCCGGCACCGCCGGGCGGACCTGACCCGCGCCCTGATGGAAGGCGTGGTGCATGCCTTTGCCGACATGCACGCCCTGATGCGGCCGATGGGAATCGACGGGCGCATCGTCAAGGCTTCGGGCGGAGGGGCGCGCTCGGCGCTGTGGCGCCAGATCCAGGCGGACATGTTCGATTGCGACGTGGTGACCACCGAAGGTGCGGCCGAGGGCGCGGCCTTCGGCGCGGCGCTGGTGGCGGGGCTGGCCGTGGGAGTCTGGCCGGACGCGGCCACCGCTGCGCGATGCTGCCGCGACCTGACGCGCGAGTCGCCCGATCCCGCTGCTGCCCACGTCCATGCGCGCGCGCATGAGATCTATTGCTCGCTCTACCCGGCGCTGAGCGACAGCTTCGCCGCACTCGGCGATGCCATTTTCGATCAATAACCGCAGGAGCCCGCTTTCATGTCCGCCTATTCCGCGTTCATTTTCGACCTGGACGGAACGCTGATCGACAGCGCCCCCGATATCGCCGCGGCGTTGAACGTGGGTTTCCGGGGCAACGGCTGGCCCCAGCTCGATCCCCGCTATGTCGAGCAATTCATCGGCAACGGCCCCCGCCGCCTGATCACCGACATTCTCGACGACCAGGGCATTCCTTATGATGATGCGGCAGTCGAGCATGCGTTTCAGGGCTATTTGCACGCCTATCTGGACGATCCGGCCGGCCGGACCCGATTCTTCGATCACGTCCCCGAGGATCTTGCGGCTTTGCGCGCTGCCGGGCTGCGGCTTGGCATCTGCACCAACAAGAACCATGCCGTGACGGGCAAGGTGCTGGAACAGCTCGGCCTGGCCCATCTGTTCGATGCAGCGGTGGGGGCGGATGCGGTCCCGGCCTGCAAGCCCGATGCCCGCCACCTGATGGCGGTGGCCGAGGCGATGGAGCTTCAGCCCGGCACCTGGGCCTATGTCGGCGACACGCCGGTCGATCAGGCTACGGCCAAGGCAGCGGCGGTGCCGTTCTATGCCGTGCCATGGGGCGGTGGCGCCGGGGTCGAAGTCGCCGCCGGCCACAGGTTGACCCGTCTGGCGGATTTGTTGCAGCACGAACGGAAAGCCACCGCCGCAGGATAGCGGCCAGGAGAAAGCCATGACCGTCAGCCTGCTGCAACGAATCCTGCACGAACGCGAAGAGATGCGCCCGGCCGAGCGGCGGGTGGCCGATTATGTCGGCACCGCACCGTCGGAAGTGATCCATATGAGCATGGCACGGCTGTCCGAACTGTGTTCGGTCAGCGATCCGACGATCATGCGCTTCTGTCGCCGGTTCGGCTTTGACGGCTATCAGGATTTCAAGCTCAACCTGGCGCAAAGCCTCGTGCCTTCGGCACCCTTCGCGTATGAGCAAATCACCCCGCAGGACAGCATCGGCAATATCGTCCGCAAGACCTGCCGCAATTCGCTGAATGCGGTCCAGCGCCTGGCCGAGGATCTGGACCCCGAGCAGGTGGCCGAGGGCGCGCAGCTTTTGCAGGCGGCAAGCTGGACGGGCATCTACGCCACCGGCATTTCCGAGGTGAACGCGCTGGATGCCGAGCACAAGTTCCAGCGTCTGGGGATGCGCTGCCAGGCGCTGTTGGGCAAGCAACGGCAATGGATGCACGCGGAAAGCGCACGCCCCGGCGATGTCGCGCTGATCTTTTCGCAATCCGGCCATACCAAGCAGATGGTCGAGGTCGCCACGGCCGCCCGGGCCGGCGGTGCCCGCGTGGTCGCGGTCGCGGCTGGCGACAGTCCGCTGGCACGGGTCTCGGACGCGGTCATCGCGGTGCTGCCCTATGACCGGACCGAACTGATGACGCCCCTGGCCTCGCGGCTGAACCACCATCTGGTCACCAACATGCTGGTGACTGCCATCGCCATCGCCAGCGGCAGCGAGTTCCCTGACCAGCTTCCCGCGCTGGATAGCTGGCAGACCGACAAGATCTGAAACCCTTGAAGCAGCGCGACGAAACCCGCGCCGGAGGAGAAGAGAATGAGCCAGCAGGACGAAGCCAAGAAACTCGCGGGCCGCCGCGTGATCCAGGACTTCATCCATGACGGGATGAAGCTGGGCCTTGGCTCGGGGACCACGTCGCATTTCTTCGTGCGCGAGCTGGGCAAGCATGTCGCCGAAGGGCTGAAGCTGACCTGCACCACCACCTCGCGCTCGACCATCGACGTGGCGCGCGAGGTCGGGATCGAGATCACCGACCCGAACGACATCGGCGAGTTGGACCTGACCGTGGACGGCCCGGACGAGATCGACCGCAGCTTCAACATGATCAAGGGCGGCGGCGCCTGCCTTTTGTGGGAAAAGATCGTCGCCCATGCCTCGAAGCGGATGATCTGCGTCACCGACGAGACCAAGATCGTCGATTGCCTGGGCAAATTTCCGCTGCCGGTCGAGGTGGTGCAATTCGCCTGGAAGCAGACCGAGCGCATGGTGGCGCGCACCCTTGCGCAGCATGGCATCGAAAACGCCCGGATCGAGCGGCGGATGCGCGACGGCCAGCCGGTGGTCACGGATAGCGGCAATTTCATCCTCGATTGCCATTGCGGCCCGGTGATCAACGATCCGGCTCCCATGGAGATCGAACTGAACCGCATTCCCGGCGTGGTCGAGAACGGTCTTTTCACCCGCGAGGCCGCGGGGATGGTCGTGGGCTGCTTCGACGGCTCATCCTATGTAACGATGCGTTGACCTAGTAAAACTTCAGTTCCGTGAAAAATGCGCCTGCGCGGACGATATTCGCGCAGGGCATAAGAAGAATTTGCTATTTTCCAATAATTTCTGTCAGTTCCTACCGAGAATTGCGTCCACAAGGGGCGGATTCCAATGCGGTGCTGCTTGACAGAATCGGCAACTAACTAGTAATACTACATAAGTGGCAGCATCTGGGAGGATGTCATGACTAAGCAGATCGGAGTAAGCCGGCGCAATGTGCTTGCGGGGGGTGCGGCGCTGGGGCTGGGGGCAATGATGGGGCCGGGCGCTTTCGCGCAGAACGCCCTTTCGATCCCTTATTCGAACAAGAGCCTCGACTATTATTTCTTCGTGATCCAGGAGGAAGCGGTCAAGCGCGCCGTCGCGGCTGCCGGCGGCCAGTTCCAGGCCACCAACGCGAATTTCGACAATACGCGCCAGCTTGAGCAATGGCAAAGCCTGCTCTTGTCCCAACCCTCGGCCATCATCTCGGACCCGATCGACAGCCAGGCCATCGTGTCGGCGATCCGGCGCTATAATCGCCAGAAGATCCCGGTCGGCATCATCGACACGCCCGCCGATGGCGGCGATGTCGCGATCACCGTCAGCTTCGACAACTTTCAGGGCGGCGTGATGGCCGCGCAGGAAATCGTGGACCGCCTGGTCAAGAAGCACGGCAGTCCCAAGGGCACGGTGCTGAACTGCTATGGCGCGCTGGCTTCGGTCGCCTGGCGGTTGCGCAAGGAGGGGATGGATTCCGTCTTCGCGCAATATCCCGAGATCAAGTATCTTGAGCGCCCGACCGAAGGCCAGCTTGAGCAGATGCTGTCGGTGACGCTGTCCACCCTGTCGGAATACCCCGATCTGGACGCGGTACATGCGCCTTCGGATTCGCCCGCGCGCGGCATCGCCACGGCCTTGCAGCAGAAGGGACGCTGGAAGAAGGTGGGCGAGGACGGCCATGTCATCTTCGTCAATATCGACGGCGAGCCTGTCGCCCTGAAATGGATCCAGGAGGGCTATATGGACGCTTGCGTCTCGCAAGACCCCATCGCCTATGGCGAGATCGCGGTCGAGATGATCGTCAAGCACGCGCTCAAGGGCGAGGCGGTGCCGATCGGCGCCTATGAGAACCAGAAATACTTCTGGGAAAAGGGCGAGATCGTCGAGGGCAAGACCGGCCCGACGCTGATCATCCCGCCCTTCGTCATCAACGGCGAGAATGCGGCCGATCCGCGTCACTGGGGTGCCGTGGCCGAAAAGGATTGGGGCATCCCCTATACCTGATCGCCGGGTTCGATCATTGCCGGAGCGGTCCGCGCTCCGGCATCTGCCTGCTGAGGTTGGGGGAGGGATCCGATGACGATTCATGACACGCGGGGCATGGATACGGCCGCCGACGCGATCCTGCGGATCGAGGACGTGACGAAAACCTATGGCCCGGTCCGGGCATTGCGCGGGGTCTCGCTGGAAATCCGCCGCGGCACGATCCACGGCCTTCTGGGCGAGAACGGCGCCGGGAAATCCACGCTGGTGGGGATCATCTCGGGGCAGAACACGCCCAGCTCGGGGCGGATCCTGATGGATGGCCGGCCGCTCGACCATGTCGATGTCAAGGCGATGGAAGAGGCCGGCGTCTTCCTGGTCACGCAAGAGCCGATGATCATCGACAACATGACCGCGGCCGAGAATCTGATGCTGGGCATCTGGCCCACGCAGGGCGGGTTTGTCGACTGGAGGAAGCTGCGCGCGGATGCGGCGCGGATGCTGGCCGGATCGGGGATCGACGGCGCTGCGCTGGCCGGCCGGCTGGACGCGGTGGCGCGGCGCAAGCTGAACATCCTGCGCGCGATGTTCTCGGGTGGCAGGGTCATCATCCTGGACGAGCCCACCGCCGCGCTGACCGTGGCCGACCGGCGCGTGCTGTTCGACTTCATGCGCCGGCTCAAGGCCGAGGGCGTCACCTTCATCTTCATTTCGCATTACAACGACGAGATCCTGGAAATCTGCGACGCGGTGTCGGTGTTGCGCGACGGCAACCTGGCTGGCGGGTCCGAGAATGTCGCCGCGCTCAGTTCCGAGCAACTGACGGAACTGGTCCTGGGCCGGGGGCTGGAGCTGTTCCAGCGCAGCCGCCGCGACCATGCCGGCAAGACGCCGGCCGTCAGGCTGCGGGCCGTGGTCGGGACGAACCTGTCCATCGACGCGTTGGACATCGCCCCCGGCGAGATCCTGGGTTTTACCGGCCTGCCGGGTGCGGGTGCGAAGGAACTGGCGCGTGCGATCTTTGGCCTGCACCCGGCCGGCGGTACCATCTGGCTCGGCGGGCGCGAGGGCCCCTTGCCGGCCAACCCGCGCGCGGCCTTCGATGCGGGCATCGCCTATCTTTCGGATGACCGCCGCAAGGACGGTGCCGTGGGCCAGATGTCCATCGGAGACAATATCGCGCTGTCTTCGCTGCCGTCCCGGTCGCGGGCGGGGTTCATCGACCGCAAGGCCGAGGCCTCCGTCGTCGCGCGCTATTTCGGCGCCATGGGCGTCAAGGCGCCAAGCCCGGACTATGCGGTCGATACCCTCAGCGGCGGCAACCAGCAAAAGGTCTGCCTGGGTCGGGTCTTGGCAACGAACCCGCGCCTGCTGATCGTGGACGAACCCACGCGCGGCATCGACGTGGGCGTGAAACAGGACGTGCTGCGCATCATCGACGAACTCAGCGACACCGGGGTTTCGGTCATTATCGTTTCGACCGACACGGACGAACTGGTGCGCGCCGCCGACCGCGTCTGCGTATTCGACCATGGCAGCATCAAGGAAACCCTGACGGGAGAGGATATCTCCGTCGAGCGTCTGCGCGCCTCGGTGCAGGCATGACGCGGCCCGGAAAAGGAGAACCGGCAATGAGCAACGCAACCGCCAATGCCGCGCAGGACGCAGGCAAGGCGAACGGTCACGCAGTGCTGGGCTGGGTGCTGCACAACGTGGTCTGGATCTGGCTGATCGCGCTGGTGGTGATCTTCGGCGCCTTCAATGACTACTTCCTGACCGTCTTCAACCTGCAGAACGTGATGGTGCAGGCAACGGTGCTGGGCATGCTGGGACTGGCGGTCGCCCTGCCGCTGCTTGTGGCCGAGATCGACCTGTCGATCCCCGCCAATGCCGGCTTTTCGGCGGCGGTGGGCGCGCTGGCCTATTCGGACCTCGGCCTGCCCTGGTTCATCGCCATGCTGGTCGGGCTGGCCGTGGGCACCTTCATCGGCTTTTTCAACGGGCTCTGCATCACGCGGCTGAAGATGGTTTCGCTGATCGAGACCTTGTCGATGATGATCATCCTGCAAGGCGCACTGCTGGCGCTGACGCAGGGCAAGACGCTGACCAATCTTTCCGACGGCTATGTCTGGATCGGGCAGGCGACGCTGGGCGGCTGGCCGATCATGCCGGTGGTGTTCCTGCTGGCCCTGGCGGTGATGGGGGTGGTGCTGCACCGCACGGTGCTCGGGCGTTCGGTCTATGCGGTGGGCGGCAATCCCGTCGCCTCGAATTCGGCCGGGATCCGCGTCGCCCGCATCAAGGTCATCACCTATACCATCTCGGGCTTTCTCGCAGCGCTGGCGGGGTTCCTGCTGGCCTCGTGGCAGATGGCGATCACCTCGAACCAGGGCTCCAGCTATCTGCTCTATGCCATCGCGGCCCCGATCATCGGCGGCGTCAGCGTCTTCGGCGGGCGCGGCAATGTGCGCGGCGTGCTGGGCGGCGTGCTGCTGTTGACGGTGATCCAGGTCGGGCTGGCCATCATCAACGTCCCCTCCTTCTATGTCGGCATGATCGGCGGCGTGATGATATTCATCGCCGTGGCCATCGACGCTGTCCGGGTTCGCTATTTCGGGTGACCCGCCAAACTGCAAGAAAGGCAAGCAATGACGTTCACTCCGCATGGCAAGCATCTGATCGCCGGAGAATGGGTCGGCTCGGACGAGACATTCCAGAACGAACCCGCCCAGGGCCCGGCCGACCGTTTCTCGATGGGAACGGTTGAACTCGTGGACCGCGCCGCGCGGGCGGCCGAGGATGCCTTCTGGTCCTATGGCTACGGCACGCGCGCGGATCGCGCCGCCTTCCTGAACGCCATCGCGGATGAGATAGAGGCACGGGCCGCCGACATCACCGAGATCGGCTGCCGCGAGACCGGCCTTCCCGAGGCACGCCTGAACGGCGAACGTGGCCGCACGACCGGGCAATTGCGGCTGTTTGCCAAGACGATCCTCGATGGCGACTATCTGGACCGGCGCCATGACGCGGCGCTGCCGGACCGCCAGCCGCTGCCGCGCCCGGACTTGCGCCTGATGCAGCGCCCGGTCGGGCCGGTGGCGGTCTTCGGCGCCTCGAACTTTCCGCTGGCCTTTTCGGTTGCCGGCGGCGACACGGCCTCGGCCCTGGCAGCCGGCTGTCCGGTCGTGGTCAAGGGCCATTCCGCCCATCCCGGCACCAGCGAGATCGTGGCCGAGGCCGTGCTGGCCGCCATCCGTTCGTGCGGCATCCATCCCGGTGTCTTCTCGCTGGTGCAGGGCGGAAAGCGCGAGGTGGGCTCGGCGCTGGTCCAGCATCCGCTGATCAAGGCGGTCGGCTTTACCGGCAGCCTCGGCGGGGGCAGGGCGCTGTTCGACCTTTGCGCGGCGCGGCCTGAGCCGATCCCCTTCTTCGGCGAGCTTGGCTCGGTCAACCCGATGTTCATCCTGCCCGAGGCACTGGAGGCGCGCGGCGCGCAGATCGGCCAAGGCTGGGCCGCGTCCATGACCGGCAGCGCGGGCCAGCTTTGCACCAATCCCGGCATCGCCATCGTTCCCGAAGGCGCTGCGGGTGATGCCCTTGTCACCGCCACGGCCGCGGCGCTGGCCGCTGTCGCGCCGCAAATGATGCTGACGGCGGGCATGGCGGATGCCTATCGCGCCGGAAAGGCGCGGCTGGATGCCAGCAATTCGGTGCGCCCCGTCCATACCACCGACAGCACGGGCCGCGGCGTGGGGCCGAACCTCTACGAAGTCTCGGCAGCCGCCTTCCTGTCGGATCACGGACTGGCGGAGGAGGTGTTCGGTCCGCTCGGCCTGGTCGTTCGAGCATCCTCGACCGACGCGATAGTGGAACTGGCGCATGGTTTCGCCGGGCAATTGACCGCCACGCTGCACATGGATGCGGGCGATACCGGGGCGGCTGCGCGCCTGATGCCGGTGCTGGAGCGCAAGGCGGGCCGGATTCTGGTCAACGGCTATCCCACCGGCGTCGAGGTCTGCGATGCCATGGTGCATGGCGGACCCTATCCGGCCTCGACCAATTTCGGGGCGACCTCGGTCGGCACCATGGCAATCCGCCGCTTCCTGCGTCCGGTCTGCTATCAGAACCTTCCTGCAGAACTGCTGCCAGAGGATTCTGTTGGATCAGAGTAACCCAGCGCAATCAGAGGGCAGCAGAGCTTTCCTATCAGGCAAGCATCACTGAGCGCCGAAGCTACGGATCATTGCCTCCGCTCACTTAGGGTCCAGCCTCATTGAGTTTCACAGCCAGCACAAGACGGTTGCGGCTAGCATGATCGCAGAGAAGAAGGTTTCCGGGCACCGGTCGTATGGGGTCGCGACGTATGAGGAGGATCAGAAAACAGTCCAGTGGACTGTTTTCCCGACTGACCTGCCCCCCCGGAAGTTCCCTCGCCGTGCTGTAGAGTCTGCCGAATCTGAAGGAGCAGACGAGATGAGGAAGGGCCGTTTTACCGAGGCGCAGATTATCGGGATGATCAAGGAACAGGAGGCTGGTTTGCCCAGGTCCGAGCTTTGTCGGAAGCATGGGCTGAGCCCCGCGACATTCTACAAGCTGAAGGCGAAGTATGGCGGCATGGACCTGTCCGACGCCAAGCGGCTGAAGCAGCTTGAGGACGAGAATGCGCAGCTCAAGCGCCTGCTGGCCGATGCCATGCTTGACAACGTGGTGCTGAAGGATCTGCCGGGAAAGCCCTGACGACGCTGGTGCAACGGCGGGACGCGGTTGTCTGATCGACTTGAAGAAAGGGGCGTTGCTGCACGTCCTGTTGAGGCTGCCCTATCGGTTCATTGTGCCTCTGCCCATCCGCGAGGAGGAACTCCTCGATTTCACGGCGCAGGAATGGCGGATGCTCGAAGATGGTGGCCTCGCCACCTATGACCTTCCAGGCGAAGAGGTTGCGCGGGTGTTCGCGCTGAAGCGGGAGCATAGCCGCCTATCGGCCAACGACTGCTTCGCCCTCGTGACGACAACTTGCCAGGAGAACGGTATCCTCCTGACCGGCGACAACCTGCTGCGCAAGGTGGCCACCGCCCGCGCCGTGCGCGTTCATGGCGTACTCTGGATCATTGACGAACTGCACGCGGCCGGTGTCTGCGAAGTCGAGCTTCTCATCTCCGCGCTGCAGGTCTGGCGCGCGGATGATGCTGTCTTCCTGCCCGTGGCTGAGATCGACAAGCGGCTGCGCCGTTTCAGCGCATAGCTGCAGAGATTGCCGATCATCTCACCTTCTGGGCATAGGTCTATGGAGGACAGAAGTGCGTCAAGGAATTCGGAAAGCCCATCAGCAGTATTCAGTTCGCGGTGCACCACAACCGATAGCGCCCTTGTCTCGTTACCTCACGGATTAGCCCTCGCGCTTCCATCCAAGCAAGGTTGCGCTGAACGGCAGTTCTACTGGCGCCTGTAATGGCCTCGGCCATTGGCGCAGAAACGAGCGGCCATTCCGTAAGTGTGGCGAGCAGCGCCGGAGGGGTCTTACCCGAGAGCGGCGACATTTCGGTTTCTGCCCGCACAAACCAAGACTCGATGTCATCTAGGTGCCGCATCGCAGTCAGGCACGACGTCGCCATTCCCTCAAGCCAACGAGCGAGGCGCTCGACCGGGGGACCACTAACACGCAGCCCCCCTGCCCCGCCCATGGCGAGCGGTGCGAAGACGGCGCCGCTTCCGTCGCTGGCCGCGATCCTGGACGCGGTGACGGCGGCTTCCATCTGGTCGCCGCGCTGTCCGAGGCCAGCCAGGCTCCAGAGATGAAAGCCCATGCAAGCACGCGTGATCGGGTGGAGATCGGCTGCTGCAGCCATTACGTCCAACCATCCGCCCGCGCGATCTTCGAAACGTTCAGCGCTGTCTTCAATGTTCTCGGGATCGCGGCGATCCAGGAAGGCGGCCAAGTCAGCCTTCGGACCGGGACCGCCTGTCAGGCGCCGAACAGCCCATCCAACTCTTGCCAGGGCATTTGGGTCATCCTGTGCACCTGACAGCCGCATCGATATCCAAAGCGCCAGACGATCAGAACTCACCCGATCCCCTGCGAACCAGCTAAGGTCCGCTGCCTCGATAAGAGCGAGGCGATGCCGCCAGCCTTCCGGGCCACGCAGCAGCCGGTCATCCAGAGCACCCAGGCGTCCAGCAACCCGTGCGAGTCGCGCAGCGTGAACGCCTTCTGCCTTTGCCCAATCTTCTATGACAGCAGTGTCGGGCGGTTCTGTCCGTGGCCCGAGAGGCAAATTATCCGGTTCTTCTTCGAGTGGTCCCGGCAGAAACCAGAGATCCTCTTCGTGAGTGGCTTCATCCTCCTCGATGGTGATGAGGGGATCATTGAAGTTATCAGTAAAAGTGCATGCTTGGGTCTTCATATGTGCAAAATACTGTTCTTTTGCACATTACCCAAGTGATTTTGAGGCGGTTGCCTTCGCTCTTTATATTGTATGCGCGCGCGACTGCCGGTGAAATCTCTCAGATCGCGCTCAGCGCAAGGAAACCAAGGGATTTTGGACGAGCACGACGAGAGAGCACCTACTTGCATTCGTTTACAAACGGTCGTTTATTAGTGGTACATGAAACTGCAAACGGCCTGATTTGATGCCCCTGATCGGCTATGCGCGCGTCTCGACCGAGGATCAGACCCCCCTGCCCCAGTCGCAGGCCCTGAAATCCGCAGGCTGCGTCGAGATCCACGAGGAGCAGGCCTCGGGCGGGAACCGCGCGCGGCCCGTGCTGGCGCGGGTGCTGGAGCGGATCGGCAAGGGCGACACGCTGGTGGTGGTGCGCATCGACCGTCTGGCGCGGTCGCTCTCCCACCTCCTCGAGGTGATCGAACGGCTGGAGGCCAAGAACGCCTTCTTCCGATCGCTCACCGATCCGATCGACACGTCCTCCCCGCAGGGTAAGTTCACCCTCCAGGTCCTCGGCGCCGCAGCTGAGTTTGAGCGCGCCCTGATCCGCGAACGCACCAAGGCCGGGCTGGCCAGCGCACGAACCAAAGGCCGGGTTGGCGGCAATCCGGGCCTGCGCGTCCGGGATCCGGCAACGCTGCGCAAGGTGCGGCTGGCCCGGCAGGACGGCTATATGGAACGCCTGAACGAGACGGCGCAGGACTGGGTGCCCCATGTCCGCCGCCTGCGGCCCGACTTAGCCTGGGAAGATGTGGTGCGCATCGTCAACGGCCCCCTGCCCCACGAGCGTCAATGGACGCAAAGCCGGCTTTTGCGCGCGGTCAACGCCTATGTCCGGGACGGCTTCCTGCCGCCCACGGTACTGGACCGCGCCGGCCGCCGCGAAACCGACGACCGCCTGCCCGCCATCGTCGCTGCCATCAAGGGCGCGGACCCCGAGATCACGCTTCAGGCGATCTGCACCAGACTGGAAGCGATGCGCGAGCGCACGCCCCGCGGGCGGACAAGCTGGCAGCCGTCATCTGTGAAGATGCTGCTGGAGCGGGCGGAAAGGCTGGGGCTGCTTGAGTAGTCGAGCTACCTTGCAAATCCTCCAAGACATGGAGGGATTACAAGGCTGTGGTCAGTTTCAGGCTCAGAAGCTGTCCGCTCATGCAAAGGGGTTGACGATGCGAAGCTGCCCTTCGACTAGCAGGCCATCTTGCATGTCCTCGCTCCACAGCGTGGTGCAGCCCACAACCAGAGCGCTTGCCACGATCATCGCGTCGTAGATCGAGAAACCGTAACGTTCCGCCAAGGCGCGGCCAACGTCATGTGTTTGGAGGGTCAGGTCTTCGACGGGGCACAAGGCGCGCACGCCTTCGAGAAACGTCCCTGCCTCCTCCCAACTGAGGCCGGCTTTGCGGCGGCAGTTTACCAGCGTCTCGTTCAGCACCTGAACGCTGATCCGGGGCCCCTGCCCCAGGATGAGCTCGGCGCGATCGGCCTTCGGGCCGTCGTCGAGCAGGTACAGAACGACATTCGTGTCCGCGAATTCAGCGCTCATGCGCGTCTTCGCGGCTCAGGCGTTCCGCAGCGGGAAGCTTGCCCCGGAAGCGGCGCAGACCCGTCAGCACCTCATCCGCACGCGCCAGACGACGGACTCTTACCTGGCCGTCGTCCTTGACCAGGTCGATCTGATCACCTTCCTTGAGGCCAAGTTCCCGGACAAGCTCGGCGGGCAAACGGACGGCAAGCGAGTTGCCCCATTTCGCGACCTGCATCGTGACCTCCTGAGTGGATATACGTTCAGGAATGTATATCATGCTGGTTGCTTGGGCAAGCCTGTCCACGAGCCCGGGCTACTCTTGTGCATCATGCAGCGCCTGACACCAGATTTAGAAAGAGCTTGCACGAATCTGAGTCCTCCGGCAATAGTCACGGAAAAGGGCGACTAAACGCCAAATTCCGTGAACACGCCACGGGCGCGCGAGGGCAGATGAGCAGAGCCGATACACAGGAAGACCTGAACGCTGTGATCCGTCAGCATTCTGAGGTGCTGGCGGCGCAACTGCATTCGCAGCGTGAGAGCCTGTTTCCGCCCGACGCATCCAAGTCTATGCGCAAATTCACCTCTGGGGAAGCAGCTGCTCTGCTGGGCGTCAACGATTCATACCTCAGGAAGCTCCACCTTGATGGCAAGGGGCCGTCGCCGGAAGTTTCATCGGGGAACCGGCGACACTATTCGGCCGACGACATCCATAACTTGCGCGTTTTGTTGGACAAAACGGCTCGCAAGCCGGGAGACTACCTGCCCGGGCGTCGCGCAGGTGACCATCTGCAGATCATCGGCGTGATGAACTTCAAGGGTGGGTCGGGCAAGACGACCTCCTCGGCGCATCTCGCTCAACGGTTGGCTCTCAAGGGTTACCGAATCCTGGCGATCGACCTAGATCCGCAGGCTTCTCTCACGGCCTTGCATGGGGTTCAGCCTGAGTTTGACTTGCTGGACGGCGGCACGCTCTACGATGCGATCCGTTATGAAGACCCGGTTCCGATCGCCGAGGTGATCCGCAAGACATATATCCCGAACCTCGATCTGATTCCTGGCAATCTCGAACTGATGGAGTTCGAGCACGAGACGCCGCGGGCGCTTTCTCGCGGCAACGCGGGTTTGTTCTTTTTCCGTGTGAAGGAGGCGCTGGCGCAGGTCGATGAGCGGTATGACGTCGTCGTCATCGACTGTCCTCCGCAACTGGGGTTCTTGACCATGTCCGCGCTGTCGGCCGCGACAGGCGTTCTCGTTACGATCCATCCCGAGATGCTCGACGTGATGTCGATGAGCCAGTTCCTCAGAATGACGGCTGACCTGATGGACGTCATTGCCGACAGTGGGGCCGACATGTCGCATGACTGGATGCGGTATCTCTTGACCCGGTATGAGCCGACAGACGCACCGCAGAACCGTATCGTCGCCTTCTTGCGAACGATGTATGGCGACAAGGTTTTGAACGCGCCGATGCTCAAGTCGACGGCCATCTCAGATGCCGGTTTGACCAAGCAGACCCTTTACGAGGTCGAACGCAGCGCGTTCACCCGGACGACCTATGACCGGGCCATTGAAAGCCTGAATGCGGTCAACGACGAGATTGCCCAGCTCATTCAGAAGACTTGGGGGCGCTGATGACCGACAGCAAGAAGAAGCGCATGTCCATGCTGGATAGTCTTGCAGCGGCAGGGACGCCCCCTGCCCCTGGTAGCATGATGTCTAGCAATCGGGCCCTGCGGTCGGCGCGTGATGCTGTCGATGCTCACCATGTTTGGGAGCTCGATCCGGCTGAGATCCAAGACGAGCGATACTCGGATCGCCTCGACCCAAAGGATGTGCACGACCTTCGCGCGTCGATTGAACAAAACGGGCAGACTGTGCCCATCCTTGTTCGGCGCCATGCGACCGACCCCAATCGGTATCTCCTCGTCTATGGACGCCGCCGTCTTGAGGCCATTCGTGCCTCCGACAAAGTGAGCAAGGTTCGCGCCCTCATCGCTAACCTGGACGATACGGCGGCACTCCGCGCTCAGGTTTCAGAGAATACTGGTAGACGTGACCTGAGTTACATCGAGCGTGCCCTCTTCGCTCAGGAACTGCTCGATAGTGGCTTTGGCTCGCAGGCACAGATTGCCGAAGTGCTCAACGTGACCCGTTCGGCGGTATCGATGTCGATCTCGGTTGCCAAGGCGATCGGAACTGCACTGGCCCATGCAATCGGACCGGCGCACGGCGTCGGCCGTCCCAGATGGGAAGCTTTGGCCAAGGAGCTTGCCGACAGCCGGATCGAGAACGACGATCTTTCCCGTATTGCTCTTGATGTTCGCGCCAAGGAGGCCGCGAACGAACAGGCGGATGAGGATCCGCAGGTGGATCCTTCGGTGGCGGCTTTTGAGGCCGTTGCGCGGCATGTAAAAAAGAGTGTGAGCTCGACGCTCGGCAAGAAGCCGAGATCGAAGACCACTGCCCTTGTGATCGATGGCACGCCCGTGGGCGCTATCAAGAGATCTGGCCGGGCGCTTCGCCTGGACCTGACGGATGTGGATGATGCCTTTGCGGAGTGGCTTGATGCCCGCGCGCAGGACGTCCTCGAAGAGCTTCACGATCGCTGGAAAGGCGAGACATGAAGAGAGGCAGAGCAGCAACAAAAAGGAGGCACGGTACAGGCTAAAGAAAAGGTCCCGCAAAGCTTGCGCTCCACGAGACCCCAACTTTGATCTTAGCACTTTCAAGGTAGTGGGCCGGCGCGCAAACCGCAAGTCATATGTGATTCGCGGAACAGCTTTTCTATGCCTTCGTGAATGACATCATGGAGTACACACCGATTTCGCCGTTTATGCGGCCGATCTCGCACGCCCATCTGCGCGTGGTCGAGCGTCCTGAGGCGTCTGTTCCGGGCAAGCCCGTCAACAAGTGGGAGCTCCTTCGCGAGCTGTCCAAGGCGCAGGCGGCCTTTGGGGTTTCCGAACGCGATCTGACCGTTCTGCAGGGGCTTCTCAGCTTCTTTCCGGATGATGCACTTGGCGGGAATACCGAGATGGTCGTCTTCCCGTCGAACAAGGCAATCTGCGAGCGGCTGAACGGCATGCCCTGCTCCACGATGCGCAGGCACATTGCCCGTCTGGTGGATGCTGGCTTGCTCATGCGCCGCGATAGTCCCAACGGAAAGAGGTATGTTCGCAAGCACGGCGAAGAGCGTGTGGCTTTTGGCTTCGACCTCTCGCCACTCTACTGCCAATCCGAAAAGGTTGCACGGGCCGCAGAGGCTGTGCGTGAGGCCGAGGACCGTATCCGGAGACTGCGGGAGGTCGTGAGCCTCATGCGGCGCGATCTTGCTGCCCTGGCGGAGTTCGGAGAAGAGGTCCAGCCAGGCCTCGGCCTCTGGGATCAGTTTCGCGACAAGGCTGTTCTCACAGCGCGCGCCCTTCGCCGCAAGCTCACGCTCGAGGAGCTCTCAGCATTTCGCGCCGACCTTGAAGCCCTTCTCGACCACGCACGCAACGTCATTGATGGTCCTGAAACAGAAAAAATGAACACCAATGGTGCCAATATTGAGCGCCACCATCATAATTCAAATAAAGAATCTATAGATCTTGAACCTGCCTTAGAAAAAGGCGGGGCGGCGGCCGGCGCGCCAGATGTTGAAACGGATGCACCTGGTGCTGACGTGGAAGAAGCAGACACAAGACGCGTGCCAAAGATCCCGCTCCATCTGGTGATCGCGGGCTGCCCGTCGCTCAAAACTTTCTACCAGGGCGATATCCGCCACTGGCATCAGCTTTTCGACGCGGCTTGCCATGTGCGGCCGGCCATGGGGATCAGTGCTTCCGCTTGGGAAGAAGCGCAACGGTTCATGGGCCCCGAGCAGGCATCGATCGTTGTTGTCGCCATGCTGGAACGCTTCGCCGACATCCGATCGCCCGGTGGCTATCTCCGTGCGCTGACATCGAAGGCGGCGGCGGGCGAGTTCTCCTGCGGGCCGATGGTCATGGCACTGATGTCCCGGCGAAGCGCGGCGTGATGTTCACAGCTGTGAACATTCTCCCCGTCGGCGCCCCAATCGATGAAGTTCACAGCTGTGAACTCTCTCCGCCGTCTGATGAGCAACCAGCAGATAGAGGGAAAGGTTGGGGGGTTTGAGGGGTGACGGGAAGTGAGATCGGGAGAGTGGCTTCCGACGCCCGTCGTGGAGAATATCTGATGGCGAAAGCAGCCCAGAAAGTCACCCTGTCCCCGTCGCGGGACATCCCCTTCGACAAGCTCGTGCTGAGCCAGTCCAACGTGCGGCGCATCAAGGCCGGCGTCTCGGTCGAGGAACTGGCCGAGGACATCGCGCGGCGCGGCCTGCTGCAGGGCTTGAACGTCCGGCCCGTGCTTGATGCCGACGGGGTCGAAACCGGCACGTTCGAGATCCCGGCCGGCGGCCGCCGCTTCCAGGCGCTATCGCTCCTGGTGAAGCAGAAGCGTTTGGCCAAGACCGCGCCGATCCCCTGCATCGTGCGGGATGCCGCCTCCGACATTTTGGCCGAGGACGACTCGCTGGCCGAGAACATGCAGCGTGTGGCTTTGCATCCGCTGGACCAGTTCCGTGCGTTCCAGGCCCTGCGCGAAAAGGGTCAGGGCGAGGAAGCGATCGCGGCGGCCTTCTTCGTGACGCCGCAGATCGTGAAGCAGCGCCTGAAACTCGCCTCCGTGGCCCCTGCCCTGCTCGAGGTTTATGCCAAGGACGGCATGACGCTCGAACAGCTGATGGCCTTCACCGTGAACCCGGATCATGCGCGTCAGGCGCAGGTCTGGGATGCGGTGAAGAACTCCTGGAACAAGGAGCCCTACGCCATACGGCGCATGCTCACGGAGACCTCGGTCCGGGCGTCTGATCGCCGCTCTGTCTTTGTGGGTGTCGATGCCTATGAGGCGGCCTGCGGTGTCGTCCTGCGCGATCTCTTCCAGGGCGATGACGGAGGCTGGCTCGAGGACCCTGCCCTGCTCGATCGGCTGGTCTCCGAGAAGCTCCAGGCCGAAGCCGAGGCGCTGGCCTCGGATGGCTGGAAGTGGATCGAGGTGGCGACCGACCTGCCCTATGGCTACAGCCACGGTCTGCGGCGTCTGGCCGGTGATCCCGCGCCGATGACCGACGAGGAAAGCGCGGCCCATGCGACGCTCCTCGCGGAGTATCGGGCGCTGGAGGAAGAATACTCCGGCCAGGACGAGTACCCCGAGGAGATCGATGCCCTGCTGGGTCAACTCGAAATGGCGATGGAAGCGCTTGAACAGCGGCCTCTGATCTACGACCCGACCGAGATTGCGCGCGCGGGCGTCTTCGTGACGCTGGATCGGGATGGCAGTCTCGCGATCTATCGCGGGTACGTTCGGCCAGAGGACGAGCCGCACGAGGAGACCGCGGTCCAGGATGGCGATGGTGTGGATGCCATGGGGCAGGGGGGTGATGTCGGCGGTTCCAGCTGGAAACCGTCGGCGACCTCCGCTGGCGGCACCGTCATCACCTCGGGCGGTCAGCCGATTGGTGCGGATGCGTCCGAGGAGGAAGACGACGGAGCGCTGAAGCCGCTGCCCGAACGGCTGGTCATGGAACTGACGGCCCATCGGACCCTTGCGCTGCGCGAGGCTATCGGGCGGTCGCCGGACGTTGCGCTGACGCTCCTGCTCCTGAAGCTGGTCACGGACACCTTCCGCACCTCCTCAGCCTCCGGCAGCTGCCTCGAAGCCTCGGTCCGCCACGTCTACATGTCGGCTCAAGCGCCCGATCTGAAGGACAGCGTTGTAGCAAAGCTGGTCGATGAGCGTCACGCGGCGTGGGAGGCCGATCTGCCTCTCGGCGATGATGTTGCGCTCTGGGACTATCTGACGGCGCTCGATCAGCGTAGCCGTCTGGCGCTCCTGGCGCATTGCCTCAGCTTCGGGATCAACGCGCTCCATGAGAAGGTGAACCCTTATGGTGCGGGCATCTCCGCCAGCGGTCTGACTCGTCGCATGGCGCATGCCGACCTCGTGGCTCGCGCTGTCGATCTCGACATGGTCGAGGCGGGCTGGGAGCCCACGGTTGATGCCTATCTTAACCGTGTGCCCAAGGCCCGGATCCTCGAAGCCGTTCGTGAGGCGAAGGGGGAGGGGACTGCGCAGCTTCTCGATCACCTCAAGAAGGACGAGATGGCCACCGAGGCCGAGCGGCTTCTCAAGGGCAGCGGGTGGTTGCCCGAGGTCCTGCGCCGGGCCGATCTGGTGACGCTCGACGGCGAGGCGGTCGGAGAAGGGCAGGGGAAAGATGCGGGCGAGCCCGACGATATCGATCTCCCAGCTTTCCTGACCGCTGATCTGCCTGACGGCGCTGCGTCGATGATGGCCGCGGAGTGATCTGAACCATCCAGGGGCGGGGAAACCCGCTCCCATTCCAATAAAATACAACAATATCAATATGATGAATGCGGATACTCGCATTCGGGATGAGGAATCATGTCTGCAACAAACATCATCGACTCAGCCCCTCTCGGGGCACTGATCCGCTACACCGACGGCAGTCCCAGGCCGCCGGCGCGTTTCACCAAGAAGCTCGCCGCATGGGAGCGCTCGAACGGCGTCGGCCGCCTCGTGAAAAAGGAGCCGCCCCGGGTCTATCCGACCTGGACCGCTCCGGCCTCCTTCACGCTGCATGAAGGGAACTTCTCTTCGGACGGGGTGATCCTCGTCACCATCATGCGCAGCCATTCGGCGGACAGCCGTCTGATCTTCGAGGTGGCTGAGGCACCCAAGCCCGGGCAGGTGCGCGTGCTTCTGGACTTCGGCGGCAATACCGAGCTGCTGCATCTTGCGGAGTCGATCACCGCGGCGGAACTCTGGATCGCGCGGGAGGGCTAGGTCCAGAGCCGGGCCGTCTGGGTCTTGCCGGTGCCGGGCGCCAGCATCCGCACCGGCGTATCGTCGGCGAAGATCGCCTCGGCCGACAGGACATGGCGCCCGATGGCCTCGGCCAGTGGCTCCAGAAGGGTGGTGGTCTTGCCGACCCAGTCGGCCAGGGTCGATCGGTCGAGATCGAGCCCTTCGCGGCCGAAGATCTGGCTCTGGCGATAGAGGGGGAGATGGTCGGCATACTTGCTGACCAGCACATGGGCCAGCAGACCCGGCCCGGGGCGACCGCGCTCGATCGGGCGCGACGGCAGCGGGGCCTGGACGAAGCGTTCGCAGCAAGCGCAGGTCAGCCGGGGGCGGACAATCCGGTTCACGATGAAGCGCCCAGGAACATACTCCAGCTCTTCCGTGACGTCCTCGCCGATCCGGCGCAGGCGACCGCCGCAATCGGCACAGGCATCGGCGCCGGGCATCAGTTCCACCTCCATCCGGGGGATATGATCCGGGATCGGACGGCGCTTGGGTTTGCCCTTCTCCTCGATGTCCGGCAGACGCATCCGCGCCGTCATCGCGGCGGCCGCGATCTCGCTGGCCTCAAGAGCCAACTGAAGCTGTTCTGCCGTCTCCGAGGACGCGCCGAACCGGTGTGCCCGGTGCCCGGCCAGTTGGTGCCGCAGCCTCTCGATCAGGATCGCCTGCGCCTTCACCTCGGCCAGAAGCCGCGCGGTGAAGCTGCGCAACTCCTCGGGATCTTCCGGCAGGGTCAGGGTCTGATCGAGCATGCAAGGAGTTTATCCCACGGGATTCCTTATGGGAATCATTCTCTTGTGGCCCCCCCTGATTATCCCGCTGCCAAGGGCCGCCACGTTCGCTCCGGGGCACGCCAGTCGATCCCTTCCAGGAGCATCGACAACTGCGCCGGTGTCAGCGCCACCTTCCCCTCCTTGGCCGAGGGCCAGACGAACCGGCCCCGCTCCAGCCGCTTCATGAACATGCAGGCCCCCTGGCCATCCCACCAGATGACCTTCACCAGATCACCGCGACGGCCGCGGAAGACGAAGAGATGCCCGCCGAAAGGATCCTGCTTCAGCACCGCCTCGGCCTGCGCCGCCAAGGAAGCAAAGCCCTTGCGCATGTCGGTGACCCCGGCAGCCAGCCAGACCCGCGTGTTGGCCGGAACCGGGATCACGCCGAAAGTCCCCGGATCAGCCGCGCCAGCGCCTCAGGATCATAGCTGCCGCTGATCCGCATCCGGTGACCGCCCGCCAGCTCGATCTCGATGTGGTTCTCGGCGGCAGGTGCCGCCGGAGTAGACCTGGTCTCCGCGACGATCTCTACGGGCAGAAACCGCGCCTCCTCTGCTGGGCGCGCAACCGAGGTGGGGTCCGGCGCATAACGGGGATCGCGCAGCCACTTGAAGATCAGGTTCGCGTTCACCGCGTAGCGCCGCGCCACCTGAGCCACGGAAACGCCCGGCGCCGCCGTCTGGAAACAGATCGAACGCTTCTCCTCATCCGTCCAAAGTCGCTTCGTCCGACGCGCCACGCCATCACCATAGTGTCCACTATCAATGGTGGACACTATCCGCCTCTTTCACCACGCGGCAGGGCGGTCAGGCCGGACGCTTACCTTGAAATCATCACTATCCCTCCTGAATCTTCCCGTTCTCAGGATAGTGCGCCACACAGATTGAGGCAGAGCCGATTTAGGGGCAACGCGACACCGACGCTCGCCGCTATTTGCCGCGCGCGCTAGAACCCGTGAAGTTGCTCAGCAGCAGCTCGACCACGCCGTTCTACGCGAAAGATAGACCTACCCGAGGTCAGCGAATAAGGATTGCGCGGAAATCATTGACGTTCGTGCCGGTTGGTCCGGTCACATGGAAGTCGCCGATGGTGGAGAATGCGGTATAGCTGTCGTTGCGATCCAACATTTCGCGCGGATCGATTCCAGCGGCGCGCAGACGTCGCACTGTCGTTCCGTCGGCGAAAGCGCCGGCATTGTCCTCGGAGCCGTCGATGCCGTCCGTATCGGCCGCCAGAACCTCGATGGCGTGGCCGTCGATGGCAAGCGCCATGGCGAGCGCGAATTCACCGTTTCGGCCGCCCCGCCCGCCCCTTCCCCGCAATGTCACCGTCGTCTCGCCGCCGGAAAGCAGCACGGCCGGTCGCGAAAACGGGCGGCCGCGCGCCAGCACCTCGCGGGCGATCGCGGCATGGACGAGCGCCACGTCGCGCGCCTCGCCTTCCATCGCATCCGATAGGATCACCGGCATGACGCCGCGGCCCCGTGCCTCGTCCGCAGCAGCCTCCAGCGAAACACGCGCCGAGGCGATCTTTGCCTTTGAGCGCACGACCGGCGTGGTGGCGACGATCACCAATGAATCGGGGGCGAAAAGCGGCCAGCTGGCCGAGGCGCTGGCGGGCGGCAAGAAGATCGTCGTCTGCACCATCCAGACCTTTCCCTTTGCGCTGAAGGCGGTGCAGGAGCTGGCCGCGACCAGCGGCAAGCGGTTCGCGGTGATCGCCGACGAGGCCCATTCCAGCCAGACCGGCGAGGCGGCGTCCAAGCTGAAGCAGGTCCTGTCCGCCGAGGAACTGGCCGAATTACAGGATGGCGGCGAGATCAGCGCCGAAGACGTGCTGGCCGCGAATATGGCCGCCAAGGCGGGATCGTCGGGGATCAGCTTCATCGCCTTCACCGCGACGCCCAAGGCCAAGACGATGGAACTGTTCGGCCGCCGCCCCGACCCGGCTGCCCCTGCCGGGCCTGGAAATCTGCCCGCGCCGTTCCACGTCTATTCGATGCGGCAGGCCATCGAGGAGGGCTTTATCCTCGACGTTCTGAAGAATTACACGCCCTATGCGCTGGCCTTCAAGCTGGCCAATGGCGGCGCGGAAATGGACGACCGCGAGGTCGAGCGCAGCACGGCGCAGAAGGCACTGATGCAGTGGGTCAAGCTGCATCCCTGGAATATCGCACAGAAGGTGGCGATCGTGGTCGAGCATTACCGCTCGATGGTGATGCCGCTTTTGGGCGGGCAGGCCAAGGCGATGGTGGTGGTGGAAAGCCGCAAGGAGGCTGTGCGCTGGCAGATCGCCATGCAGAAATACATCGCATCCCAGGGCTATGGCCTTGGCACGCTGGTTGCCTTTTCCGGCGAGGTGATCGACCCCGACAGCGGCCCCGAGCCGTTTACCGAAACGTCAAAGGTGCTGAACCCCGGCCTGCGCGGTGATATTCGCGAAAGCTTCAAGGGGCCGGAGTTCCACGTACTGATTGTCGCGAACAAATTCCAGACCGGCTTTGACCAGCCGCTTTTGTGCGGGATGTATGTTGATCGGCGGCTGGCGGGCATCCAGGCGGTGCAGACGCTGTCGCGGTTGAACCGGGCATGGTCCTCGGGCGGGATTACCAAGGATACGACCTATATCCTCGATTTCGCCAACAGCGCCGAGGACATCCTGACCGCCTTCCGCACCTATTACGAGACGGCCGAGCTGGAGGCTGTCACCGATCCCGATCAGGTGCTGGATCTGCGCGCGAAACTGGACGCGCTTGGCTATTACGACGATTTCGAGGTGGATCGCGTTGTGCGGGCAGAGCTGGACCCGAGGGCGAACCACGCCAGCCTGTCCGCCGCCATCGAGCCGGTGGCGGATCGGTTGCTAAAATCCTTCCGCGCGGCCAAGGATGCCGAGATCGCGGCCCGTGCCGCTGGCGATGACAAAGCTGCGCTGGCCGCCAAACAGACGCAGGATGCCCTGACTGTGTTCAAGGCCAATATGGGCGCCTTCCTGCGGCTTTATGCCTTCCTGTCGCAGATCTTCGACTATGGTTCGACCGCCATCGAAGCTGACCTGCCCCTGAACTTTCATCCAGCCGCGACCGGAGCCCGGTTAGTGTTTACGCCAATTGGCGCAGGTTGAGCAATCGCCCGACGCGCGGAGCTTTCATCTCGCGCAGCGGGGCGGGCGATTGCGGCGGTCAGGGTCCGCGCGTAGTCAGCCGGGGCCTGGTAGTCCAAGGCCGAGTGCGGGCGTTCGGTGTTGTAGTCGGCAGCCCAGGCGGCGATCACGATACGGGCATGGGCCAGGTTGCGGAACATGGTCTCGTTGAGCAGCTCGTCCCGCATCCGCCCGTTGAAACTTTCCACAAATCCGTTCTGCATCGGCTTGCCCGGGGCGATGTAATGCCACTCAATGTCGCGATCGGCGGCAAAGGTTAAGATCGCGTTACTGGTCAGTTCGGTGCCGTTGTCAGAGACGATCATCCCGGGCTTTCCGCGGCGTTCGATCAGGGCGGCCAGTTCTCGCGCCACGCGCCGCCCCGAGATTGAGGTGTCCGGGATCGCCGCCAAACATTCCCGGGTCACGTCATCGACGATGTTCAGCACCCGGAATCTTCGCCCGCAATCGAACTGGTCATGGACGAAATCCAGCGACCAGCGTGCATTGGGCCGCGCCTCGACCAGGATAGGGGCCCGTGTTCCGACCGCCTTGCGCCGTGCCTTCCGCTTGCGCACCGTCAGCCCTTCTTCGCGGTAGAGCCGATAGATCCGATTGATCCCCGAGGGCTCGCCCTCGCGGCGCAGCAATACGAACAAGCGCCGGTAACCGAACCGCCGGCGCTCGTTGGCCAAGTCCCGCAACCGACCGCGTAACGCCGTATCCGGCGCGCGTCGGGATCGATAGCGGATCATCATTCGATCCGCGCCGACGATGTGACAGGCCCGCCGTTCCGAGAGGCCATGCTCGGCCCGAAGATACGCAACGGCTTCACGCTTCACGGCGGGCCCTACCACTTTTTTGCAACCAGGTCCTTCATCGCCGCCAGATCCAGCATCTGCTCGGCCAGCAGCTTCTTCAGCTTGGCGTTCTCATCCTCGAGCCCCTTCAGCCGCTTCGCCTCCGACACCGTCATGCCGCCGAACTTGGCCTTCCAGTTGTAGAAGGTGCCTTCCGACATGCCGTGCTTGCGGCACAGGTCAGCGCACTTCGCGCCTGCCTCATGCTCTGCCAGGATGCCGATGATCTGTTCGTCCGTGAATCTCGTTCGCTTCATTGTCCGTCCTCAAGTTGGGCCGGACTCTAATCGCATCTGGAGGAAAAATCCCGGGGCAGGTCAGTACGGCCTCGGTCCCGCAGGGCTGCGCTCCTGATTGCCATGTCCGCTAACTGCTCAAAGCATCCGGATTCATGTATCCAGTCAAACGTCAGTTCGACGGGAAGGCTCCCCTACGAATTTGCGTCAGAGAAGGTGATCTGTTGCGCGGATAACGCGCCAGACATATCCGCCAGGCGCAATACGTCATCGAGATGCCTCACGCCTTGCACCCGCATGCCCTCAATCCGCAGCGCGACTTCCGCAGCAACCTGCGCCGTAATCTCTGCCTCCTCGCGGCCCTCCAGGGACAGGCGACATGCAGGTGCCTCCCTGTCATTGGCATAGGCCTCGACGACCAGCGCCGCTCGGTCACTGCCGATCCTGAGGAAGGGCATGCTGTGCGCAAGGGCCCGTCGCAGGGCAGGTCGCCCCGCGCTCCATGCCAGCGCCCTCAAGGTCAGGGGGGCGATGAGCGGTGACGCCAGGGCCAGCCGAGTCTCGACCTCCGGGAAACCCCGGCGCATCAGGCTGTGTTGATCGGAAAAGTCGAACGGGATCGATGGCAGCGGCCGACGGTCATCTCCGAAGCGCAGTGGCTGGATCTCGCCGGGGGCAAGCGGCGCCAGACTGCGCAAGGTCCAGTCGATCGCCGCCGTACCGTGGCTGTCGCCCAGTCCCAGCAGGACACCAATACGAAAACGGGTCGCATCCGGGCTCTGCGCGCGCGCTTCCTGCACCAGGAGGTTGGTCAACCCCGGCGCTAGGCCGACCGACAGGACGGCCAGCGCACCGGTGCCCCTCGCCAGGTCATCCAGTTGCTCGATCCGGCGCAGCACCGAGTCTGTGGCCGAGATGTCGATCAGGCGCACCCCACGCTCCAGAACGGCCCGTGCCAGCTCCGCCGACCGCGTGTCGAGACAACAAATCACCACCGAGGCCGTCGACAGGGGCTTTGTCCAGGTTTCAGGGCGCTCGAGATCCAGTATCGTTGCCTCGCAGCCCAATCGAGCCGCCACCGTCCTTGCCTTTGCACCGTCGCGCCCGGCCAGCATCACCGGTCTGCGGGCGGCCACCAGCCGGCGCGCGATCCTCTGCCCTACATGGCCATAGCCACCGATAATGAGTATTCGTCCCATGTCATGTTCCTCATGCGTTCGGAGCTGCTAGACTGCCCGCGAACGCCTAGAACACGCCGACTCTGGACTAACCAAATGGGAAGCCCGATGCCTGAACCCAAAGCTGCCACGGCCGCCGTTTGCCGTCCCGACGAATGCCTTGCCGAGGACTGGCTGGCTTTTCTGGGTCACCGATGGAACGCCCTGCTGCTGTGGCACCTTTCAAGCGGACCAAGGCGATATTCCGAACTCCAGGCGCTCTTGCCGCGGATCTCGCCGAAGGTTCTGACCGACAGGATTGCCGGGCTGACGCGCCGCAATCTGGTGCAACGGACAGAGACGAATACCTATCCGCGCGAAGTCACCTACCGCCTGACCGCGCGAGGAGAGGCCCTCCGCACCATCTTGTCCGAGCTCTACGACTGGGCAGCGGATGTCGTCCATGAAGATGCGCTCGCCGTCCCGCAGGCGGCTGAAAGAGCGCGGTGACGCCAGCTTTGGCCGCAAGCGAAGTCAGCTACCAGTGTGGTGCCGTCGACCAGGGATGACGTAGCGGTGGTCAGCTTCTTGTGCCGAAATGGCGGAAGGGCCGGGCATCGCCCACAGCGAACCTTTGTCCCGGTCGGGGCGGATGACCGCTCCCGGCCCTTAGGCGCCGCTCAGATTCCCCGGGTGCTGCAATGCCGCATTCTCCAAAGCTGCCCTTCGAGGTGTGAAGCGGCAAAGACGAACGGTCTTTACTCGCACACCTTGTCTGGCATCTCCAGTTACTTGCTGTATTTTGGAGCCATTGCTAAAATTCGTGCAATTGACGGCATGCCGTAGCCAAGCATAACATCTGATTTCAATGTCAAACACATTTGAACTCCGACGATAAGTGAGAATAGCGACAGTATGAAGATCGCGCCCCGTGGGCCTGTGCTCCGTTGACCGATACCGCCGCCGCTCCGTCCTCACCGCCGACAGGCCCCCTCGAGGATGCGCTCGCGTCGCTCAAGCGCGATCTATCGAAGCTGTCGACGCGGCTCAAGTCAGTCGATCACACCGTCACGACCGAGTGCAAGGCGCTGACACTCCGTCTTCACTATCCCGCGTTTCGGCAGCGGAAGCCAATGATGTCCGAACTGGTGGACACCGTTTCGACGTACATCGTCAATTTCTGCCTGCCCCGGCAGCAGGTAGCGGACCTTAACGAGCAGTATGGGAAGGTTTCTCCCGAGGAGTTCACAACAATGTTCGAGGTGCTTCGTCAGGAGGCATTCGATCTCTTCAAACGCGCCCACGTCGCGACGAACCGCAACGGCGAAGCCGGCGAGTTGATACTTTATCTGCTGACAGAATGGCTCCTCGAGGCGCCCCAGATCGTCGCGAAGATGTCGCTAAAGACCAATACGGAGATGCCAGTGCACGGTGCGGACGGAGTACACGTCCGCTACTGTGCGGCCACGGGGCGACTATACATCTATTGGGGCGAGGCGAAACTCTACGGCAACCTGGATCAGGCCATCACAGAGGCGGCGAAGTCGATCGCCGAGTCACTGGACGACAAGAAGATCAAGCACGAGATCACGCTGGTAAAGCGGCACCTCGACCTTTCCGGCTTAAAGCCTGACGCTAAGAAAGCGATGCTCGACTTCCTCGATCCGTACGGATCGGGATACGCGAACCGCCACGATGTGATCTCCTGCCTTGTCGCCTTCGACTTCGACGCCTTCGCCGCTGCGCTGATCTCCGAGACCGATGCGGAGGAGGAGTTCCGGAAGCTAGCCCTCGCCAAGCTTGGCGAGGCCGCCCCGAAGATCGCCAAGGCGCTTAAGACTAAAGGCATCGCGCATCAGGAGGTCGAGATGTTCATCATGCCTGTACCATCCGTGGCGACACTGCGGGACCTGTTTCAGGACAAGATCGGCTGGAAGCATCCGGCCGCCAAGAAGGCACCGAAGAAGAGCGCCGTCAGTAACTAGACGCGTAGGAGGTGGGGGACGTCGATCGATGCAGGAACTGGCCGATCAAATCTGGAGCAACAGCCGATTCCACGACGCGGCAGCACTCGCCCATCGGACGTGGCTGGGGCGCGAGCTGGGAAGACCGCTCGACCCTGAGGTGACCATGGAGGAAGCGGTACGCCTGATGCAGGCCTCTGCGATCTTGGCCTGCTCCAAGGACCCGCTGCATCGGCGGCAGGCATACCGTTCGGCGACCATGACGTATGAGGTAATAGGCGCGAAGACATTGCCCATGCAGCAGGCGCTTCGTGTCGTGCTGGCTCGGCTCGGCAACTTCCCTGCGCTGGAAACGCGCGAGGAGGTCGGCCGCGCCGCCGGGGACCTGCCGTTGGATCTAGCGATCGAGGAGATGGCCTTATCTGATCGGCGCCGCGTCCTTCTTCGGGATCGCCCGGCGCTACTGACGAGCTTTCAGCACGACTTGTGGAGTAAGCTCGGCGAAGGGCGCAGCGTTGCAGTCGCCGCGCCGACTTCCGCCGGAAAGTCCTTCATTCTGCAGGGCCATCTCGCCCGCGTGTTCCAAGAGGCCGGGGCGCATATCGTCGTCTATCTCGTGCCGACCCGCGCCCTGATCGCTCAAGTCGCACGCGATCTGGCAGATCTGTTCTCCGGCACGGAGAGAGCGCCGGAGGTTGTCACCGTGCCCCTCGACGGGGATCAGCCGCTGCCGACGCGAGCGATATTCGTGATGACTCAGGAGCGGACCCAACTGATGCTGGCAGCGCACCCGAATATGAGCGCTGGGATCGTCATCGTCGACGAGGCCCACAGCATTGCCGACCAGGGACGTGGCGTCCTGCTGCAATGGGTCGTGGACGACCTGCTTCGTCGGCGCGCGGATGCGCAGCTGCTTTTTGCCAGCCCAGGCATTCGCAACTTGGATGTGTTCGGCCGCACCTTTGGCCTCGAGAGCGTTGAGACGCTTCCCTCGACAGAACCGACGGTCGCGCAGAACTTCCTGATCGTGCGTGTGATATCGTCGCGCCAGGGCGAATTCTCTGTGTCGAGCATAGAGCCGGGTGGCAAGGAGGCACTGGTCGGCGAATTCGCGATCAAACGGACGATCGCGACAAAAAAGGAGCGCCTCGTCCACATATCGGCAACTCTCGGCAGGGGCGCCCCAACCATCGTTTATGCGAACGGCGCCGCCGAGGCGGAAGATCTGGCCATCCAGCTTGCCGAGCTTTTCGCAGACCGGGAGACGACGCCGCGGCGCGATGCGGTCGCGCAGCTCATCGCCCAGTCGGTTCATCCCTCCTATGTCTTGGCTGCGGCGGTGCGCCGGGGCGTGGGCTTCCACTACTCCAACATGCCGACGTCAGTTCGGCAGGCAGTCGAGGATGCCTTCGCGGATGGCACGATCGACTTTCTCGTTTGTACCAGCACCCTTCTCCAAGGCGTGAACTTGCCGGCCCGCAATGTCTTCATGTGCAAGCCGGAGAAAGGGAAGCAGCGGCCTCTGGAAGGCACCGACTTCTGGAACTTAGCGGGCCGCGCCGGGCGCCTCCGCCGTGAGTTCCAAGGCAACATTTTCCTGATCGACTATGACGAGTGGAAAGCCAAACCACTCGATCATGCGAGGGACAGCGAGATCGTGCCCGCCCTGCAGGAAGGTGTCACCCAGAGGCTGGAGGACCTTGTCGCGACGATGGCCGACGAGGACGGCGAC
Source organism: Paracoccus pantotrophus (assembly GCF_008824185.1). NCBI lineage: Bacteria > Pseudomonadati > Pseudomonadota > Alphaproteobacteria > Rhodobacterales > Paracoccaceae > Paracoccus > Paracoccus pantotrophus. The sequence goes on along the minus strand of NZ_CP044424.1, from coordinate 12,711 downwards.
AGCAGGAAGCCGGATGGCGACCTTGAGACCTTGTTCATCCGGCTCTTGGACGATCATTCGCGCGGCGAGCTGTCGACCACGCTGTCGCGGCTGAACGCGGCGGGCGTGCCCTCTGCGTCGACCGAACGCGTCCAACTCGCGATCGACGAGGTGGTTGAGGTCCTGACGCTGCCTGTCGAGGTCGTGCGCCAGAGTCCGAACCTGTCTCCGCATCGCCAGCAAGCGCTTCACGTCGCGCTGCGAACTGCAGCGGGTACTGACAAGGCGGGCGTGCGCGCGCTAATCCCCGCGCATCCGCGCGAAAGCGGAGCGTATGCCTCCTATGCATCGCTGCTAAGGCTCTGCCATACCCACCTGCTAGGTCTTCCGCCAAGCCACGGATCGCACCGCTATCTTGCCCTGATGGCGGTGTTCTGGATGAGGGGCGACCCTCTCCCGAAGATCATCGAGAACGCGATCAACCACGACAAGAAGAAGAGTTCCCGGACGGTGATCCGCAGCACGCTCGAGACCATCGAGAAAGTGATAAGGTTCGAGGTGGTGCGGCTGATGTCATGCTACTGCGCAGTCCTCCTCCAGGTCCTAGACGAGATCGGCCTGTCTGAAATGGCCAGCTCAGTACCGCCGATGTCGCTTTATCTCGAGGTCGGCGCCTCCGACCGATCAATGATAAGCTTCATGGGTCTCGGCCTGTCCCGCGTCGCCGCGGCCATTCTCAACGATGCCACCGTCAACAAGAGCATGACTATTCCGGAGGCACGCGCCTGGCTGCAGGATGCTACCCTTGATGCGTACGACCTGTCACCGCTGCTGGTGGAGGAGATACGCCGCGTGGCTCGCTGACGGAGGAGTGCTCTTGGCTGCTTGTGCTGGCCATAGCCAGTCATTGACCTTATCTGCGATGATGTTCCGTAGCGGCCCATTGCGGACAGTAAGCGCGCTACGATACCGCGACACGGCGCTCCTGATAGCTGCCACTTGGGCTTGGCGCAGCGAGGACGGTTCGCGAGGATCGGCTACGCGGGCCTTAGCTTCCGCCCGCTGTACGTGCAGGGCGGTAGATTGTTTCGAACGCTACCGATATATATCGGTCAGAGTCTTTGTTGGAGTGCACCTTGCAAATTCGTATCCGCCTCGCATCGGGAGAACCAGCATCTGTCGGACTGCGACTGGACAAGTCGCAGTCCGACGGGCTTTGCCGCTGGACCGCGGAGGACGTTTTACATGAACTTACGATCACCACGACGGAAGCCGGCCGCATCCTGGGCGTCGAAATGTCCGGGGATATCGGATCAACGCCGGACGAGATCGGCGAAGCGTTCATACAGGCGTTCGCGGAGCGATCAATCCAAGAGGCTGCTGGCATAGAGGTCACTGAGGAATCCGCAGACGGCTCGTCCGAGCCCTTCCCCTACGATCCGGAGTTCATCCGAGTCGACACGAAGCCTTTCAATATCAGCCTCGTCTACGACATGATCAAGGACGGCGACATCAACCTGTCGCCTGATTTCCAGCGCCAATTTGTGTGGACGGATGTTGGCGCCCGGTCGCGACTCATAGAATCGATAATGCTGCGCATTCCACTGCCAGTATTTTACCTCGCCCAGGACTATGAGGGACGCCTGCAGGTGGTCGACGGGCTGCAGCGGCTTACCGTCATCGAGCAATTCCTCGACAACAAACTGCGTTTGCGCGACCTGGAGTATCTTAAGGACGAGGAAGGCAAGGTCTTCCGCCACGACGATCCGGGGCGCTGCATCGACCAGCGTTACCGAAAGCGGATTATGCAGACACAGATCATGATGAACATCATCGATGCCCAGACGCCGGTAGACGTAAAATTCGATATTTTCAAACGTATTAACCAGGGCGGTCGGCCGCTCAACGCTCAGGAAATCCGCAACTGCATGTCGTCGCCGGAGACACGGAAGCTCTTGCACAGCCTGTCCCGGTCACCAGACTTTCTGGCGGCAACTTGCTCGAGCGTGGGCACCGTGCGCATGCAGGATCAGGAGATCGCGCTTCGCTTCGCGGCGTTCCGACTGTCGGACCTTGAGTATCAGGCGCCATATGCCGGTAACATGGAGCGCTTTCTCGACCAAACGATCGAGACGCTCAATCGCAATCCGGGCGCGTTCGATAAACTGGTCCCCGCCTTCGAGCGCGGCATGCGCAATAGCTCGCACCTGTTCGGCGCCTTCGCATTCCGGAAATGCAGTCCGAATGACCTTCTCCCGGGTGCCCGACGCAGGCTCATGAACAACTCTCTGTTTACGACTTGGTCGGTAGTGCTAGCCGAGCTGGAAGAGTCGGAGGTTCAGACGGTCAAGCCCGGGAGTTTTGCCGAGATCGTTGCTCAAGAACTCGACGGGGACTCCAACTATTATGACAGCGTCTCGTTTGGAACGAATGATCGGCGTCGGTTGCTCTATGCGTTCGAAAAGGCTCGAACCCTCTGCACGGAGCATATCGGATGATTAACGACATTCACCTGACTAATTTCAAATGTTTCCAGAAAGTGAAAATCCCACTCAAACGGCTTACCGTGCTGAGCGGCGGAAATGGTGTCGGCAAGTCGAGCGTGATTCAGGCGTTGCTGCTTCTCCGTCAGGCTGGCGATCAAGCCCGTCTGCTAGCCGGGGCCGTTGATCGTACTGATAGGAAGCGTCAGCTATTTAGTATTAATCTCAATGACACGTATAGGCTCAGCTTAGGGAATAGTGCCACACTCACGAACGCGGACATCGACTCTGACACTGTTGTTCTGGGAGTGTCCAGCAACGACACCGAATGTATAATGTGTGGCTTCGAGGCGAGCACTACCAAGCCAACGACGAGTATTGCTTGCGTCGAGGCGTCGGAGGATCTGCTCGAGCGTGCGAGCGTCTTCTCAATCTTCCAACGAGAATTTCACTACCTCGTCGCAGAGCGGGTCGGTCCGCGTGACCTGCAGCCGATGGCCGACCAGCTCTTCACCTCCACTGGCTACAAAGGTGAATTCACGGCCTTCGCGATTTCTCAAGCAGAGGCGGAGAGCCGCATCGTAGCGCCGACCTTATGTATCGAACCTGAATCCAAACTCTTCCGTGTCCAGCTTGAAGCCTGGATGGGGCGGATGGTGCCGGGAGCACAGATTTTCACGACGCCTCATCCTGATCTTAATCGGGTGCAAATGGCGATCGGCCGGCGGGGTGCGACGGCGAAAGCACTTCCCCCAGCCAACACGGGCTTCGGGATCAGTTATGCTCTGCCGGTGGTCGTGAGTGGGCTGCTCGCGGCTCCAGGATCGATGCTGATCGTCGAGAACCCTGAGGCCCACCTCCATCCCGGCGCTCAGACCGCAATTGGAATCTTCCTCGCCTCGGTGGCTTCGGCGGGCGTTCAGGTCCTTGTCGAGACCCATAGCGAGAATGTCCTGAACGGTGTCCGCCTAGCTGTGTTGCGGGACATCATCCCGCACGATGATGCGAGCTTTGTGTTCCTGTCGCTCGGAGAGGGCCCGGGCCAGCCCATCCTTCACCCGATCACAATGGACAAGGCAGCCGAGCTCACGAGTTGGCCACCCGGCTTCTTCGATCAGCAGGGCGCAGACTTAGCCGAGATGATGAAGGCTCGCCGAGCCATAGCCGCTCAGGCCAAGGTCTGACGGTCAAACATGCCAGCAAGCCTCATCCACAGCGTCGAACGATATTATCCGCCGCCAGAGGTGACGCGTGAGGCGTTGATAGGGCGTCTCGAGGCGCTGATCGAGCTCGATGATGAGCTACGCGAAGCTGGGTATGCGATTCATAAGGACAATGACCTCTATTGTACCGAGGTTCTTCCGGACATCGCCCTCTACCAAGTCCTTTGCGAAAGCCTTGAAGGTGTCGGCAGAGACATGCAACGGCAGCTCCAGCTCATGATTGACAGGGCTGTTCCGACGACGATGGCTGAGCTGGAGGCGCGAGGAGCCATCGGCGAGCTTGGCCCTTGGGCGGAGGGGAGAGTGCGGAGCGTCAACTCGCTTACCGGATGGATTGCTGTGATACGAGAGGAGCTCAAGACCTATCAAGGCGATAGGGACGGCTTCATGTTGGAATGCCAACTGGCGTTCCCGAATTTCGTGTTCAGCAAACAATTTCCCGACTGTCTTGGCACATTCAAGGGAGATCTGAACGACTTCGTCGCCGTGATCGTGTCCGCATTGGTCTCTCTTGCCGAAGATATGCCGACATGCATGGAGCAGCCGAACGTAAAAGCGTCCATGAAGGCGTTCACCGCGATATCGGGTTTCGAAACCTCGATGGAAGGGGACGTGAAGCGCAAAGATGCACTGACCTTCCAGTTTGCGGGCAAGGACGGCACAATTCGGATCCTGTGCGAGCCGCATATTAAACTTCATTGCTCAGCCCGTGCCGGCGACACAGAGTATTATTTCCATCGCATTTATTTCTCAAGTGTAGAGCATGCTGAGTTCAAAGGCAGGACGCTCATCGGGCATATCGGCTCGCATCTCTAACGAGGGATATGGTGACCGGAACCAGCCGATCCCCCCGCGGGGTACTTCCCTTAGCAGTAAGTATGCACGCGAATATCGGCGCTTCACCGCACACGCTGCGCGCCGGTTGAGCGGCGGCTCTGGCGCTCTTGCTGCGTTTGCCGTGCCGCATTGCCGTCAGACCGCTTTCCGCCCATTCTTCCTCGATGCTTTCCGTAACCGCGAAGGCGAGAACCGCTGCGATAGCTGGGGTCTCCGCGCTTCTCGCCTTCGCTAACGCTGCGAGCGGTACTTCAGTGGCTCCCGGTGCCGAAGGTCATGCGACTGGGTGCCGAAGCTTAATGCAAGCCGGTGCCGATCCTGATGAGAACCAGCACCAAGGGCATCGGCTACCAGCTGGTCGACCTGACCACGGATGACGAAGCCATGAAGCAGGTCGTCGCCCTCGGCTATCGCCAGGCGCCTGTCGTCGTCGCCGGCGACACGCACTGGGCTGGCTTCCGCCCGGATCTTATCGCAGGTATCAAAGACCCTGCTTAGCCAGGCGACGGGCGCGGGCCGCTTTCACTCGCTCGCAGCCGAAAGGTTGGCCACCCGGTCGCAGACGCCTAATGTCGTCACGCTTATATAGCTTTTGCCCGCTTTCATCGCGACTTCGGCGTTATGGGTCTCGCGATCTGCTATCACCCCACATGCCCCTTTCAGCCAGTCGATCCGGCCAGCATCGAGTGGGCCCAAGTCTGTGTCTTTATAGGCTGTGCCCTATTGTTACGCATTGGTGCTGAACGCGAGTGCGCTTCGCGGGTTCAGGAAGGCCAGCGACGCATCGACGCGAAGGCTGCGGCGCATCGCGACGTTCCACGGCTTGTGGCTTCAGCTGTCTCAGCCGAACGGGCCAACGCACATGATCTCCGTCAACAGGGCGATGGTCCACTTGCCAGTAGACACCCAATGAGTTTGCATTTTTTGCCCAATTGGTTGGGCTTTCGCGGATCTTCGCACCACTTCGCATCCGGGGTCTTCCGACGTCCTCCGATGTCTTCCGCCTTAGTGCAGATATTCGTGTCACACAACATCGGTCGCCGCGCCGCGGGCTGAGGCTTCGGCGCCGGCTCAGCCGGGCTGGCAGACGAAGGCCTCCAGCGTCTCGGGGTCGATGGGCTTGAAGAGGATCTGCAGCCCGGCCTGGCCGGCGGCGCGCCGGGTTTCGGGGCTGCGGTCGGCGGTGATGATGCGGGTCGGGCGCAAGCCGAAGCGGCGGTGCAGCGCCTGCGCCGTCTCGACGCCGCTGGGGCCGTCGCCCAGCTGCTGGTCCAAGAGGTAGATGTCGGGGATGACGCCCATCTCCTCGACCAGGGTCAGCGCCTCGCTGCCGCTGGCGGCCTCGACCACCTCGACGCCGCGGCGTTCCAGCAGCTGCGCGATGGCGCTGCGCAGGTCTTCGTCATTCTCGACCAGCAGCACAATGCGGTCCATGCCCGCCTCGGGCGGGGGCGTGGCGGCGGGGGCCTTGCTGCCGGCGCGGGGCAGGTCATGCGCCAGGGGCAGCTCGACCGAGAAGCGGGTGCCGCGGCCCGGCACCGAATGCAGCCGCAGCCGGTGGTCCAGCAGCGCGCAGGCGCGCTCGACGATGGCCAGGCCCAGCCCCATGCCGTGCGCGGCCGAGGCGGTGCCCTCGACGCGGTGGAACTCGCGGAAGATCGCCTGCTGGTGCTCGGGCGCGATGCCGGGGCCGGTGTCGTGGACCTCGATGCGCAGGCTGCCGCCCTGGCGGCGCACGCCGACCAGCACCCGCCCGGCTTGCGTGTAGCGGATGGCATTGCCGATCAGGTTCTGCAGGATGCGCCGCAGATAGGCCGCGTCGCTTTCCACCGCCAGTTGGCAGGGCATGATGCGCAGTCCCAGGCCCTTGGCGGCGGCAAGCGGCGCGAATTCGTCGGTCAGCTGCGCCAGCAGCAGCTCCATCGACAGGGGCGCGATCTCGATCTCGGTGCCGCCGGATTCCAGCCGCGACAGGTCCAGCAGCGCTCCCAGGATGCCCTCGACGCTGAGAAGCGCGTTATGCGCCTTTTCCAGCGTGGCGCGCAGGGCGCTGTCGCCGGCATCGTCGCGGGCCGAGGCGACGAAGAGCTTGGCGGCCGAGAGCGGCTGCAGCAGGTCGTGGCTGGCCGCCGCGACGAAGCGCACGCGGGCGGAATTCGCGCGCTCGGCATTGGCCAGCGCCGCGGCCAGCTCCTCGGTCCGGGCGGTGACGCGGGCTTCCAGCGTGGCCTTGGCCCGCAGCATGGAATGGATCGCCAGCCGTTCGCGCGTGACATCGGTAAAGGACATCACGAAGCCGCGCTCGGGCATCTCGCGGCCATGCACGTCCAGGATGACCCCCGAGGCGTGCCAGAGCTCGAAGGACAGGGGCAGGCGCGCGCCGCGCATCCGCACCCATTCGCGCAGCTGCGAGGCCGAGAAGCCTTCGTTGAAGCGGGCCTGATACAGCATCCGCACTGCCAGCCGCTCGAAGCTCAGCCCGCGATGCATCAGCGCCGCGGGGATCTCCAGCAGGTCCGCGAGCCGCTGGTTCCAGCCGATCAGCGCGCCATAGGCGTCGAAGATGCCGACGCCCTGGTTGATATGCTCCAGCGTCGCGCGGATCATCCGCGCCTGGTTGTCCAGCAGCTTGCCATGCTCGATACGCTCGGTGCGGATGATGCGGGTCACGTCGGTATGCAGGACCACCGTGCCGCCGTCGAGCGTGCGCTGCTCGCTGACCTGGATCCATCGGTCGCCGGTCAGGCCGATGTTGAAATGCTGCGGCTGCTCGTGGCGCCGCATCCGCTGGGCGATCCAGCCGTCGGCGGTCAGCCCCTCGGGCAGCAGCACCTGCCGCGACCGGCCCAGCAGCTCGACATAGGCCGCGAAGCCGATGCCGGGGACAAGCGCCGGGCGCACATCCGGCAGGTCGGCGCAGAAGCGGCTGTTGCACAGCACCAGCCGGTCCTCGGCGTCGAACAGCGCGAAGCCTTCCTCGATCGCCTCGATGGCCTGCGACAGGTCGCGGCGGGCGCACTCGGCGGTGGCATTGGCGGCGTTCAGCCGCTCCAGCGTCGCCTCGAGATCGCAGGTGCGCTGGCGGACGCGCTCCTCCAGCAGGGCGGCGCGGCGGAATTCCTCGAAGGCGGCGTTGTTCTCGTCCCGGCGCTCCTCGGAATGGCGCATCAGCACCTCGGCGATGACCAGCAGCTTCTCCAGGTTCTGCCCGGCATCGTCGTTACGGTCGATGAGCCAGTCCGAGATGCGCGCCATCAGCCGGGCTCCGCCAGTTGCGTCCCCGGCGGGTAGATCGCGCAGCCGGTCAGGGTGTGGTTGACATGCAGCGGGCCGAATTGCTCGCCATAGGTGGAAAAGCCCCAGACGCGATGCCGGCGCAGCACTTCCGAAACGGCACCGCCCAGCTGCTTCTGCTCGGCCTCGATGCGGCGCAGCACGCAGTCGAAGCCCAGCACCGCCACCGGCGGCACCGGCCCGGCCAGCTGCGACAGCCGCCTGTCCAGATGCGCGGGCAGGTCCTCGGGCTCGGTCAGCGCCAGCACCACGCCCGCGTCGATGGCCGAAAAGAACAGCAACTCGCCCGAAGGCAGCACGCGTTGCACCGCCCGCACGTGATAGCGGCCGCCGACCCGCACGGCGAGCGGATGCGCGGCAAAGGTCAGGTAGTCGATCAGCGCCGGATCCTTGCCCAGGATGCGGGCGTATTCACGCGCCGCCGGCTCGGCATTGATGCGCTGCACGATGCGGGCGGCGGGGTCGGCCCGGGTTACCACCATGCGCCGCTCGGTCGGGTGCAGGTGGTCCATGTTCAGCGCCCGCACCGGGCAAAGCCCGCGCAGCACCGACAGCACCGCCGCGTTGCGCAGCGCCCGGCCGCGATGCAGGACCAGCGTTTCCCGGAATCGCAGCCCGTCCCCGGCCGATCCGCCGATCAGCGGCACATGGCCCGAGCCGGCCGCCAGTGCCGAGGCCAGGTCGTCCTCGCAAAGCGACAGCCCGTCGACCAGCAGCAGGGCGAATTCATGCGGCAGATGCGCCTGCGCACCCGCGAGATCCTGGCGCAGTTGCAGGAAGGCCGCCGCCGCGGCGCTGCGCGACAGGCGGTCGAGGTCGGTCAGCTCCAGCACCTCAGCTGCGAAAAGTCGCGAGGGGAATCCCAGCGCCAGCACCGCGCCTTCGTCATAGCCCGCCTCCGAGATCTCGCCGGCGGTGGTACAGCCGACGACATGGGCGGCGGGCAGGCGCGCCGCGGTCTCGGCAGCGATGCGCGCGACGTCGGCCCGGGGCGAGACAAAGAGCATGACCAGCGCGAAGGGCCCGGGACCAAGGCCCCGCGCCAGCCGGCCGGTCACGTCGGCGTCCTGCGCCGGCGCGCTGGCCCGCGCGATGCAATCCTGCGCTGCGCTCACCCCGGCCTCCCTTCCGCTGTCGCGCCTCCTCCGTCAGGCTTAGCGGTTCACTCCCTCGCTGTCATGGCCTGCGATCTCGGCCCTCGCCTCGGCGGTCATGGCGTTGAAGCTGATGTCCTGGGCGAACAGCACCGCCTGGGTGCGGGTCTGCACCCGCAGCTTGCGCATGATGGCGGTGACATGCGCCTTGACCGTGGTCTCGGCGATCGACAGCTCATGCGCGATCTGCTTGTTCAGCAGCCCGGTGCTGATCAGCTGCAGGATCCGCGCCTGCTGCCGGGTCAGCGAGGCGAGCCGCGCCAGCGCCTCCTCGGCCAGGCTGGGGGTGGCATTGTCCAGCGCCAGCCGGCTGGCATGCACCTCGCCGCGGGCGATGGCGGCGAAGGCCTCGCGGAAGGCCTCGCGCGGGGCGTGCTTGGGCACATAGGCGCTGACCCCGGCCAGCAGCGCGCCGCGCACCACCCGGCGTTCGTCCATGGACGAGACCACGATGATCGGCCGCTCGGCCGCCGCCTGGCGCATGCACACCACGCCTTCCAGCCCGTTCACGTCGGGCAGGTGCAGGTCCAGCACGATCACATCCGGGACCGGCTCGCGCGCCATGCGGTCCAGCGCCTCGGCCAGGCTGCCCACGGCCTCGACCCGGGCGATGCCGACCGGGCCGGTCAGCGTCATCGACAGCGCGTCGCAGAACAGCGGGTGGTCGTCCACGATCAGCGCGGTGTTCAGCGGCCGGATCGTCGGCGGGGGTTGCTGGGCTTGTTCCATCGTTCTGCTCATCTGGCTGCCTCGGCTGGAATGGGTCGAGTCTAGGGGCGGGCGGCGGGGCTGTGAAGCGCGGCGGGGCCGTCACCCCGGGTCTTCCAGCCGGATCAGCCAGCCGCCCGAGGCGTTGACCTGGATGCCGTAGCGCCCCGGCTTCTGGATCAGGAACGAGCCCGCGCCGGCCCCGGCCTGGTGCAGATTCTGGATCACCGCGCCCGATGCGTCCAGCAGATAGACCACCATGATCGCATCCGTGCTTTCGAAGACCAGCCGCGCCGGCCCGTCCAGATCGAAGCGCGGCAGCACCCGGTTGCCGGCGCCGCGATGCTCCAGCGCCGGTTTCCGGGCGGCGAGCCGGTCGTAGCAGGCCAGCCGCAGGGCCTCGTCCGCCTCGGCCCGGCAGGTGCCGAGTGCGGCGGCCAGGTCGAGCCCGGGCGCCGGCGTGGCAGCCAGCGCCGCCGCGGCCAGGATCACCAGTCCACGGGGCATCCCGTGCAGTTCTCCATATGCACCCCCTCCCAGATGGCATAGGGGGCGTGGTTGCCCTCCAGCAGCGCCTCGGCGAAATCGGCGTTGTAGAACTTGGTCTCCATCAGGTTCGCGCCGATCAGCCTGGCGCCGACGAATTTCGACTTGGGCGCCATGGCCGCCTCGAGCGTGGCGGCGGTCAGGTTCGCGCCCGACAGGTCGGCGCCGGCCATCCGGGTATAGTCCAGGTTGGCGCCGGTCAGGTCGGCGTCGCGCATGACCACGCCTTGCAGCTGCCCCATCTGCAGGTTCGCGCCGCGCAGGTCGGCGCCGGTCAGGTCGGCGCCCTTCAGCTCGGCCCCGAACAGGTTGGCCCGCATCAGGTTCGCGCCCTTCAGATCAATGCCGTTCAGCTTCAGCCCGCGCAGGTCGGCATGGCGCAGGTCGGCGCCGGGGCAGGCGGCGCCGGGCCTGATCTCGCAGGTGCTGATGACCAGCGGCCCTTCGCGCGGGGTCGGCTCGTCGACGATGACCGGCCAGCTGCCGCCGGTCTGTTCGGAATTGGCCGCATGGACCCCGGAGGCGAGGGCCAGGGCGGCAAGGAAGGTCAGGCTTCTGAGCATCTTCGGGATCCCTTGGATCGAGGGTGAAGGCCGGGCGGGGACCAACCCCGCCCGCCCGGTTTCGGCGGCTGCCTCACTTCGAGGCGGTCAGCAACTCTTCGGGGATCTCGAAGACCCAGAACGAGCCGCCCTGGCTGACCTGGGTGGTCAGCGTCGCCATGTCGCCGCCCCACAGCGGCACCGCGCCGCCATAGCCCGAAGCGATGCCCAGGTATTGCTTGCCGTCCATTTCCCAGGTGATCGGGGACGAGACGATCCCCGAGCCGGTGTTGAACTTCCACAGCTCCGCGCCGGTCTCGGCGTCGAAGCCCTTGACGAAACCGTCCGAGGTGCCGGTGAAGACCAGGTTGCCGGCCGTGGCCAGCGTGCCGGCCCATAGCGGGAATTCCTCCTTGTGCTCCCATTTCTTCTCGCCGGTGGTCGGGTCGAAGGCGCGCAGCGTGCCGATATGGTCGTCGTAAAGCCGCTTGATGCGGAAGCCCTGGCCCAGATAGGCGGCGCCGGCCTGATAGGTGACGTTCTCGGTCCAGTAATCCTCGGTCCAGTGGTTCGCCGGCACATAGAACAGCCCGGTCTTCTGGCTGTAGGACATCGGGTTCCAGTTCTTGCCGCCCAGGAAGGGGGGCGAGACCTCGATGCTGGCGCCCTTGGTCTCGCCCTCGGCGGGCAGGGGCGGGCGCTGGCCCTCGTTCTCGATCGGGCGGCCGGTCTTCAGGTCGATGCCCTTGGCCCAGGTGATGCCGTCGACGAAGGGGAAGGCGTTGAGCAGCGCCGTCGGCCGGTTGATCTCGCCGCCGCGCTTCGACAGCGCCTCGATGTCGGTGACATAGAAGAAGCCGTTGCGGTCGGCATGGGCGCCGGCGCGATGGGTCTTGCCGTCCTTGTCCTTGTAGTCGAACAGGATGATCTCGTTGTTGCCGGAAAAGTCCCAGGCGTCGTTCGGTGTGTGCTGGTAGAAGCCGACCAGCTCGCCGTTCGAGGGATCGACATAGGCCTGGCCCGAGGTATACAGGCTGTCGCCCGGCGTGCGCGCCCAGGTGTTCCAGGGGGCGGGGTTGCCGGCGCCGACGACGATGGTGTTGGTCTCGGGGTCGTAGCTGGCCGATTGCCAGGGCGCGCCGCCGCCGTGGCTCCAGGCCTCGACCTTGCTGCCGTCGGGATTGTTCGGCCAGCTCGGCGCGGCTGGATCGCCGGTGACGGTGCCCTCCGCGCCAGCCAGCGTGCCCTTGTGCCCCTCGACAAAGGGCCGCATCCAGATCTCCTCGCCGGTTTCGACATCGCGGGCATAGAGCTTGCCGACCACGCCGAACTCGTCGCCCGAGCTGCCGTGGATCAGCATGACGCGGCCGGTCTCCTTGTCCTTCACGATGGTCGGCGCGCCGGTCATCGTGTAGCCGATCTTGTGGTCCTCGAACTTCTTGCGCCAGACGACCTTGCCGGTGTCCTTGTTCAGCGCATAGATGCTGGCGTCCAGCGTGCCGAAAAAGACCTTGTCGCCATAGATCGCCGCGCCGCGGTTCACCACGTCGCAGCAGGGGCGGATGTCCTCGGGCAGGCGGGCCTCGAACTTCCACAGCCGCTTGCCGGTCCTGGCGTCCAGCGCCCACATCCGGGAATAGGACCCGGTGACGTAGATCACCCCGTCATGCACCAGCGCCTGGGTTTCCTGGCCGCGCTGCTTTTCGTCGCCAAAGGAAAACGACCAGGCCGGGCGCAGGTGCTTGACCGTCTCGGCATTGATCTGGTCGAGCGCGGAATAGCGCTGCGCACCCACCCCCAGCCCATACATCAGCACGTCGTCGGTGGTCTCGGCGTCGTTCAGGATGTCCTCCCAGGTGACGGGGCTGGTCTCGGCATGGGCCATCGCCGCGACGCAGGCGAGGGCCAGAACACTGGCCGAGGTCAGTTTCAGAAAGCGATTCAT